>JAGBTV010000085.1 GCA_017631155.1 Oscillospiraceae bacterium
TCTTCTTCCTTTAACTTTCATCCGCCAGGACGGTGGAAGGAGATTCAGTACATCCTTACCGAAGAAGAGGAGATAATTCAAAATCGCAACCAATGGGAATATATTATGCGGGAAACAGAACAGAGGATACGATAATGTAAATACCTCATATAATGTCAACGCAATATCTATCAGTCCAAATATCCAGGCCTTTACAGGGATAATAAAGAACAGCAAAAAACCGGAATCTGGGCTCATTGTTGCATATGCTAAAAACAGACTCAGATTCAGGTAATGGCCCATTCCTGAATAAAGTGAAGCAAACGAGTAAAGCGTATTGCCGGACTGAATTAAAATACCACCAAGAAGCATTGCAAACAGATCCATCAACAGCACACCGGACAGATAGAACAGATTAAACCGAAAAGTTCCCCAACTGCTTTCCAAAGCTCTGCCCAAAGAAAAATAACAAAGATAACTGATCGCCATCAAAAGAAAATTACTTCTAAAAGAAAAAGATGTGAACACATAGCTAAACAGCCGCCACACCTGACCCTGGAGAATCAGATTCCTGTCAAAGCACAAAGCGTTATATAGAGCAAGGTTTCCGGAAGTCATGGTAAACAAATATACCAGCGCATTTCCCAAAACGACATAAAGCATCAGATTGGGTATACCCTTGTCCCGATTTCTATAGCAAAAACGGTTAAACCGCATCCGCAATTTTTTCACAAACTCAACTCCTAATGTGTACTTCCATTATTCTATCAGCTATTTCCATAAAAGTCCATCACAGATTTGTAAACAAAAATACGAAAAAAGAAGAAATTTACACTTGACAAATCAATTTTTCTCGGTAAAATATATACGAACTGCATACAAGCCTTATCAAGAGCGGTGGAGGGAACGGCCCGATGAAACCCGGCAACCTGTCCTTATGGAAAAGGTGCCAAATCCGGCGGCAAACGAAAGATGAGGATTCGATAAATTTCGCACATCGGATCTTCCGTGTGCGGATTTTTTTATGATCGAAAGGAAAAAATATGGAAAAGAGACTGTTTACTTCTGAATGCGTCACCTGCGGCCATCCGGACAAAATCGCAGACACCATCTCTGATGCTATTTTGGATGCCTGCCTGGCTCAGGATCCGGAATCCCGTGTCGCCTGTGAAACCACCGTTACCACCGACTTCTGTCTGATTTGCGGTGAGATCACTACCCGTGCCCAGGTAGACTACCCTGCTGTTGCCCGGGAAGCAATCCGTACCATCGGTTACACCCATGAAGGTGACGGCTTTGACGCAGATACCGTGGAGATCCTGTGCAAGATCCACACCCAATCCGCTGACATCGCCCTCGGCACCAACGACGAGGTTGGCGGTGCCGGCGACCAGGGCATGATGTTTGGCGGTGCCTGCACCCAAACCCCGGAACTGATGCCCCTGCCTGCTGCCCTTTCCAGAGCATTGGCCAATCGACTCACCGAGTGCATCCGCAGTAACGATCTGTTAAGACCTGACGGCAAAACCCAGGTCACTATAGAGTTTGACGAAAACGACAATGTAGTAAACATTGACACCGTCGTTGTATCCGTCATGCACAGCGCAGATTTCAACATTGAGGAACTTCGCAAATATATCCGCCTGGGGGTAATCTCCCCGGTTTTGGAAAAGTACGGCTTTGATATTAATAAGGTCGCACATATCCACATCAATCCCACCGGAAATTTCGTCATTGGCGGCCCCAACGGCGACACCGGTCTGACCGGCAGAAAGATCATTGTGGACACCTACGGCGGCTACTTCTCCCACGGAGGCGGTGCTTTCTCCGGTAAGGATCCCACTAAGGTTGACCGCAGCGGCGCTTACATGGCTCGTTATATGGCAAAAAATCTGGTAGCTGCCGGTCTTGCCAAGAAAGCTCAGGTGCAGTTGGCCTACGCCATCGGCGTGGCAGAGCCTGTCTCTGTTCGTGTAGACAGCTTTGGTACCGGCACCGTTTCTGATGAGGAGCTGACACAAATGCTCCGCAAGGTGTGCGATATGACCCCTGCCGGCATCATCCGCACCTTCCGTCTGCGCAGGCCCATCTATCAGCCCACTGCAATGGGAGGTCATTTTGGTGCTGAGAATCTGCCTTGGGAACAAACGGATCTGGTCCCTCTGCTGAAAAAGCAGTTGACTGCTTGCCTGTAATTTTCTCTTTAAACAACTGTAGTTACTGACAGTATTCCCTAACGAAATTCGGGTGAAACATTATGAAAGAAAAAGTGAAAAAGTTGCTTCCTGTCTTTATGTCCCTGCTGTTGCTGACAGCTATTGCCATTGTACTGTTTTCCGTGAACAAACTGAAAATGCTGCCAGGCAAATATTTTCTGATTTTAACAATCCTATTATTGTTTATTGGGGTCATTCTCACCTTACTTTTGGTATTGCCCAGCAAAAAGGGGCGTAAAATCAGGGCCTTGATTGCCTGCATCCTATCCTTAATTGTGATTGCAGGCTGTGCTGGGTTAACCAATATGGCCGGGCAGCTGTACAAGACCATGCAGACTATCACCAATACAACAATCGTTACAACAGAATACGCTGTCTATGTAAGGACAGATGACCCCGCCCAAGATCTTGACGATGTTAAAAACTATCAAATTGGTATTTGCTATATTCCCGGTGACGAAAGTCTGGACAAAGCTTTGGCTTCCTTAGAAGAAGAGCTTGGCTGCGTTCTAAATACGGTTACCTTCGCCACTGTACCGGATCTTGTAAATGCTTTATATCTTGGTAAAATCAACGCAATCATCCTGGACGATGGATATGTACCCATATTGGAAGACACAGAGTTATACGCTGACTTTTCCGGTCGCACCAAGGCCGTTCACAACTTCACCGTAGAAGAAACAGTAATCATCCCAACTGTACCCCCAACAGAACCGCCCACAAGCGAAAATGACGACGACAAAATTGATGAAGACAAACCTTTCGTCGATCCTTTTGTCTTGTATATCAGCGGCTCGGACACGCGAAAACCAACGCTTACAAAAAGCCGCAGTGATGTGAATATCCTTGTGGCGGTTAACCCCCAAACAAAACAGATACTCCTTATAAATACACCCAGAGGTTTTTATATTCCTAACCCGGCAGGAAATGGTGCCTTAGACAAGCTGACACACTGCGGAAACTCCGGAATTAATAATTCTGTTCAGGCTTTATCCGATTTTTACAATATCTCTATTGACTATTTTGCTCATATTAATTTCATCGGTTTTAAAACCTTGATCGATGCTATCGGCGGCATAACCGTTTATTCAGACATGGCCTTTTCCGGGGACAACTTCAGTTACAGCATCGGTTTAAATGAAATGGACGGGGAAAAGGCCCTGGAATTTGCCAGAACGCGTAAGGGGATTCCCGGCGGCGACACTACCCGCGGTAAGCACCAAATGAAGGTTCTTAGTGCGATTATCAACAAAATGTCTTCAACAAACACACTCATCAGCAACTATTCCGAAATTTTAAACAGTTTACAGGGTATGTTCCAAACCAACATGCCGCCGGAGTTGATTTCAGACCTTATTAAAATGCAGCTTTCTGATATGGCCTCATGGAATATTCAGTCTTATAGTGTAACAGGTAAAGGCAGCTCCCAAATTACATACTCCATGCCCGGTCAGTATCTTTCCGTCAAAATTCCCAACATGGAAACTATTGAACATGCAACGAATCTGATAAATCGTGTTTTAGCCGGTGAAGCGTTGAGACCTTTTGATTTAAACCTACCCAACGGTTAAACTTTAAAAATCCGATGGTAATACCATCGGATTTTTATATTTTCTTTGCTTTTTGTAAAGAATGTGTTATGATAAGTTTATAAAATGATCGGAGGGGTTCCATGCTGGATTATATTCGAATTGCCTGTGCTGTCCCTGCAGTTCAGGTTGGAGATGTAAAAAAGAATACAGAAGATATCTGTAAATTTATCACCCAAGCGGATTCCGCCAATGTGGATGTCATTGTTTTCCCCGAACTTGCTATGACAGGCTTCACCTGCGCGGATCTGTTTTTCCAGAATTCTCTTCACAACGCTGTTAGAGAATCCCTGAATCAAATTCTCGAACGCTCTTCTGCGCACCCCAATATTACTGCTGTCGTGGGACTGCCTGTTCCCATGAAAGATAAACTGATTAATGGCGCAGCTGTCATTTCCAACGGTACAGTCCATGGCATTGTCCCCAAAACATATGTCCCCAACTATGGGGAATCCAATGAAATGCGCTGGTTTTCCTCCGGTGCCGAACTTCTCCCAAACGGCAAAATGGATATTCCCGGTTATGGACCGGTGGATACCAAGCTTCTCTTTGATTTAGGCGATGGTGCAGTATTGGGTGTTGAACTATGCGAAGATCTATTCTCTCCCCTGCCAGTGTCTACCCAACTTGCCTTAAACGGTGCCACCGTGATTGTAAATCCCTCTGCCTCTCACGAAACCCTTGGCAAGCGGCAGTTGCGTCGTAAATCTGTTTTGCATCAGTCCGAAGCATGCCGCTGTATTTACGCATTCTGCTCCGCAGGCTGCACAGAATCTACAACAGATCTTGTCTACTCCGGTCACAGCATTTTTGCAGAAAACGGAGAAGTTCTTCAGGAAAATAGAAAATATTTGGATTCCGATTATATGTTGATACAGGACTGTGACCTGGGGAAGGTAATTTGGCAGCGGCGCAAAAACAGCACCTTTCGGGATGCTGTCACCTGCTACACAGACCCGGATTTCGTCACTGTGCGCACAAGTGAACAACTGCGTACTGATGGCTCTCTCTATCCTACGAAAAAATCCCCTTTCCTCCCCAACTCTGACGCGGCAAAAAAGGAAGCTTGTCTGCAAGCATTTCAGCTTCAGGCGGCCGGTCTGCGGCAACGCTTATGTGTGTTGGGCACCAACGCTGTGCTTGGCATTTCCGGCGGTCTGGACTCCACTCTGGCCCTGCTGGCAGCTGTGGAAGCTATGAAGCAGCTTGGCCGTCCCGCTTCCGATATTTATTGTGTAACTATGCCTTGCTTTGGCACATCTGACCGCACCTACCGCAATGCCTGGGAATTGATGCAAAAGCTCGGGGTTAACGCTAGAGAAATCAGCATCCGGGATGCGGTATCGCAGCACTTCCGGGATATTGGACACGACGCATCCGTTCACAACGGCACTTACGAGAACTCACAGGCCCGGGAACGGACACAAATCCTTATGGACTATGCCAGCGTAGTCAACGGCATCGTTATCGGCACCGGCGATCTGTCAGAGTCCGCATTGGGCTGGTGTACCTTCAACGGCGATCACATGAGCATGTACAGTGTGAACGCTTCTATCCCCAAAACTATGATTCCTGAGATTATTGAAGCTGTTATGGAAAAGGATGTGTTTGCGACGGCAAAGGATGTGCTGCAAGACATTTTAAACACACCCATCAGCCCGGAGCTGCTTCCCCCGGATGCCCAGGGAAAGATCTCTCAACAGACAGAGGACTTAGTCGGTCCCTATGTGCTCCACGACTTTTTTCTGTATCATATGCTGCAATATGGATTTACACCTACGAAAATCTACACCTTAGCTTGCCGCACCTTCCAAGGAGAGTTTGATAACGACACCATCAAAAAGTGGATAAAGGTATTTTACCGCCGCTTTTTCACCCAACAGTTTAAGCGCAACTGCGCGCCGGACGGTATCAAAGCTACACCTTTGGGATTCAGTCCCCGGGGTGATTGGCAAATGCCCAGCGATGCGTCCGGCAGAGTCTGGCTGGACGAAATCGAATCTTTATAAACAAAAATGGCTCCCTGCTTGACAGGGAGCCATTTTTTAGTTCTTCAAGCTTTGGATCGGTGCCGGGATTCGACCGCCTCTGGCAACAAAAAGGTCGCTTGCTTCTGCATGTACCGGCATGACCGGCGCGCTGCCCAAAAGGCCACCCATTTCCACCCGATCACCTACCACCTTGCCCGGGGCAGGGATGATTCGGACAGCAGTCGTTTTGGTGTTTATCATACCGATTGCTGCTTCATCTGCAATAATTGCAGAAATGGTTGCTGCAGAGGTATCCCCAGGGACTGCAATCATATCCAAGCCGACACTACAAACGCAGGTCATTGCTTCCAGCTTATCCAGCACCAAAGTGCCGCCTTCCGCCGCTGCGATCATGCCCTCGTCTTCAGAAACCGGGATAAATGCACCGGAAAGACCACCTACATGGTTAGAGGCCATGACGCCACCCTTCTTGACGGCATCATTCAGAAGCGCCAGGGCCGCAGTCGTACCGTGGGTTCCCACAGTCTCCAATCCCATTTCCTCCAGAATCCGGGCAACGCTGTCACCTACAGCAGGTGTAGGTGCAAGACTCAAATCAACGATGCCAAAGGGAATCCCAAGCCGTTCAGAGGCCTCCTTGCCTACGATTTGACCCATACGGGTAATTTGGAATGCAGTCTTTTTGATGGTTTCAGCCACCACATCAAAAGGCTGTCCTTTCACACTTTGCAGCGCATGGTACACTACACCCGGACCGGAAACGCCCACATTCAGCACACATTCCGGCTCACCTACACCGTGAAAAGCACCAGCCATAAAGGGGTTATCCTCCACCGCATTGGCAAACACCACCAGCTTTGCACAGCCTAAACCGTCCCGATCGGAAGTGATTTCTGCTGTCTGCTTGATGATTCGGCCCATTTCTGCTACCGCGTCCATGTTAATACCGGCTTTGGTAGAACCAACATTCACACTGGCACAGACACGCTCCGTAACAGCCATAGCCTCCGGGATAGAACGGATCAGCTTCCAATCGCTTGCTGTGCAGCCTTTTTGCACCAAGGCAGAAAAACCGCCAATGAAGTTTACACCACAGGATCTGGCTGCTTCGTCCAATGTCTTGGCGATGGGAACATAAGAATCCGCTTCGCAAGCTGCTGCCACCAAGGCAATCGGCGTCACCGAAATCCGTTTATTCACAATGGGGATACCAAATTCTTTTTCGATATCCTCACCAACACGCACCAAATCTTTGGCACAGCGGGTGATCTTATCATAGATCTTTTGGCAGCAAACCTCAATATCCCGATCTGCACAGTCCATCAAGCTGATGCCCATTGTGATGGTACGGATATCTAAATGACGCTTGTTAATCATATCCAGCGTCTGGAAAATATCATTCCGATTCAGCATATGCCACCTCAGATTCTGTGCATTGCATCGAAGATGTCCTCCCGCTGTACGCGAATAGACAACCCCTTAGCCTTTCCGGTTTCCTCCATAATGCCACACAGCTGTGCCAGCTCCACGGTACATGCAGAAACATCCACAACCATCATCATGGTAAAATAGCCTTGCATGACAGTCTGACTAATATCCAGCACATTGACATTATACTGGGCAAGCTGATTACATACAGAAGCAATAATACCAACCTGATCTTTACCAACAACAGTTACAATCGCCTTCATAGCCTATTACACCTCATAATCCGCGCAGTAGCGCTTGTCCAGCAGATGGGTAAAATGGGTCTTAGCCTCCTTGTGCAGCGGATGCACGGCATAGGCGGCAAGAGCCTCTTTGCTTTCAAACTCGGAATATAACGCATAGTCAACTTCTTGGTAAGCCTGCCGGATCTCCAAATGCAGCAAGCCGGGAATCTTGCCCACCAGGGGTTCCAAAACAGAAGCAATCAGCTTAACAGCCGCTTCCTTATCGACACCTTCTTTAAAGTTGTACAGAACAATATGCTTAACCATGGCAACTCCTTTCATACAAATACCGGGGCCGGCCTAGGCCGGTCCCGGTATGTAGCAATCCTTACTCAGCCTCTACGACTTCTTCAGCTTCCTCTGCTACTTCAGCTTCCTCTGCTTCCTCTGCAGTTTCTTCCAGAAGTGCGCGGATGGACAGGGAGATACGCTTATGCTCAGCATCAACATCCACAATCTTAACCTGTACTTCCTGGCCTTCAGACAGAACATCCTCGGGCTTGCCAATACGGCGGTTTGCGATCTGAGAAATGTGAATCAGACCATCAACACCAGGAAGAATCTCAGCAAAAGCACCGAAGGTCATCAGCTTCACGATCTTGGCATCCACAATATCGCCAACATTGTAATTGGTCATGAACTGGTTCCAGGGGTTCATCTCAGCAGTCTTGTAACCCAGGGAGATCTTACGCTTCTCGGGGTCGAAGGAGATAACATAAACATCGATCTCGTCGCCAACCTTAACAACCTCAGCAGGATTCTTGATGTGATTCCAGCTCAGCTCAGAAACATGAACCATGCCATCAACACCGCCCACATCTACGAAAGCGCCGTAAGATGTCAGGGACTTAACAGTGCCATGGTACTTCTTGCCGACCTCGATCTCAGCCCAAATCTTCTCCTGAGAAGCCTTACGGGACTCAGCGTTGACAGCACGAATGGAACCGATAACACGGCGGCGGGGACGGTTAACCTCAGTGATCTTCAAGCTAACAGTCTGACCGACCATACCAGCCATATCGCCACCCTTGGCAACACCGGACTGGGAAGCAGGAATGAACACACGGATGCCCTTGATGGTAGCTACCAGGCCGCCCTTGTTCTCCTCAGTGATAACGCCTTCCACAGTGGTCTTTTCCTCGGCATAGACAGCCAGGTCATCCCACACCTTGATGCCGTCCAGCTTCTTCTTGCTCAGCTGAACAGTGCCTTCCTGATCGTTCACGCGCACAACGAAGACCTCGATCTCGTCGCCCACATGGAGAATGTCCTCAGGCTTTACAGCAGGATCGGTGCTTACTTCATCATAAGGGATGTAGCCAGCATGCTTGGTGCCCAAATCAACCTGGACTTCGGTGCTGCCGATACCGGTAACGATGCCAAGAACCTTGTCTCCTGTATTTAAAGTCTTGATGGACTGCTCCAGGAGTTCTGCAAAGTTTTCCTCCTGCACAGCATCAGCATTGATAATTTCGCTCATTGTCTTATTGACCTCCTTTATTATCCACGCAGGCGTTGAAGCGCCTGCGGTGATTCCAACCTTCGTGATACCACGGAAAAATTCGGGCTGCAGCTCTGATGCGTTGTCCACCAGGCAGACCCTGTCACAATGTTCTCTACAGATCATAGCCAATCGACCGGTATTGGAGCTTTTGGCATCTCCAACCACCACCATTGCACCGCACTGGGCACTCAGACTGGCTGCCTCCGTCTGTCGAGATTCTGTTGCTCTGCATATTGTATCAAAGATTTTCAAGTTAGTAAACAGTTTTTTTGCGATTTCCACGCAATTTTTCCAAGATATTTCGGTAGATGTGGTCTGACAGACCATACTAACAGGAAAATCCTCGGAAATACGGGAATTCTCTATCCACTCCTGCAGCTGCTCCCCGTTTTCAAAGATAAGACATTCCCGACACCAACCGGCAATTCCTTCTACCTCTGGGTGGGAAGGTGTACCGATAATGATAGGCATCCGCCCTTCCGCTTCAGCCTTTTCCACAATTCCGTGAATTCGCTTGACGAACGGGCATGTGGCATCCAAAATTTCAACACCCTGTTCTTCCAATGCCTCATACACAGCCCGGGCGACACCGTGAGATCGAATAATTACAGTCATTCCCGGTTGTGCCTGAGAAGGATCTTCGATAACCCGGATCCCCAAGTCATGGAATCTATTTACCACATGTCTGTTATGGATGATTGGTCCCAAGGTGACCACAGTTTTTCCTTCCGAAGCCGCTTTTTCTACCAATTCCACCGCGCGACTGACACCAAAGCAAAAGCCGGCACTTTGGGCAATGGTTACACTCATACGCTTACCTTCTGTGTAATAATTTCCCGAATAGCCGCAATAACCGCGTCCACATCCATATCCGAGGTATCTACCTTCACAGAATCCTTAGCCATTTTCAGAGGAGCTATGGGGCGATGGGTATCCTGGTAGTCCCGTTGCTGGATTTCCTTAAGGATTGTATCGTAATCTGCCTTCTGACCCTTGGCCAAAAGCTCGTCTGTACGGCGCTTTGCACGCACCTCGGGGCTGGCCGTCAGGAAGATCTTTACATCCGCCTTAGGCAGCACGACCGTGCCGATATCCCGTCCGTCCATGATAACATTGTAGGCCTTTGCCACATCCCGCTGCATATCCAACAGCATTTCCCGAACCTCAGGATGGGCAGAAACTAAGGATTCTTTCTGAGAAATATCCTGAGTGCGGATCTCTCCAGTGACATCCATGCCGTTCATCAGCATATGCTGTAAGCCATCGTCATCATATTCGATCTGAATTGTCAATTCGTCAATATAACGGGAAACACCGTCTGCATCCTTAGGACTAACACCCAAAAGATCCAAAAAATAAGCAACTGTGCGGTAGATCGCACCGGTATCTACATACTGATACCCCAGTTCCTTGGAAAGCCTCTTTGCAATGGTGCTTTTTCCTGCACCAGCAGGTCCATCAATTGCGATCGCATAGGTTTTTGCCATGATTTTCATCCTCTTTCCCTTATCTTTCGTTTCGAAGCTTGGCAAGTGCCGCTGCTTCCGCAGCAATTACTTCTTCGCGGGTCATACCCAATAGCTTTCCGGTTTCTTCAGGAGTTTTGGGCAAACCGCCTTCCAGTCCGAAGCGCATAGTTAAAAGTTTTGCCGATTTTTCATCCAGCGAAGACAACAGTTCTGCAATATGCTGGCGAAGCTGGAAGTATGCGGTATCTTCCACCGCCTGCTGATCTTCCTCTTTTTCTTCAACAGGGTCAGGTTGGGCTTTTGCCTTACTGAGCATGCGAGCATTCTCCAGCATATCCGCAACAAGGCTTACTTCCTCTACAGGCATATGCAGCCGCTCTGCGATCTCCTCCTGGGTCGGGTTTCTTCCCAATTCTGACAAGAGTTGTTCATCAACAGACCGGTAGTCCTCTACAGACTGACGCATTTTCTGACCAACACCGTTTTCTCTGGCTTGCAGAGTAATCAACTTAGCCATTGCCTGCGATATCCACCAATCCCGGTGAGTTTGAAAATCTCCGTCAACATAGTTCAGAATACTCTGCCACAGTCCCATGCTGCCTTCCTGAATCAGATCCATCAGCAGAACTCCTCGGCCTGCGTTTTCACAAGCCAGCTCAAAAACTCTGCTTAACGATAGATTCAACAGTTTTTCTTTTGCGGCTTCGTCACCCTTGGCCATTTGCTCGGCCAATATGGATATATCCCCAAAGGCAGGGATGTGACTGAGTTCCTCCAGGTAAAGACGCAGTGGATCTGCTTCTTCTAAGTCCCGGAGAAAATCTCCGGTTTTCGCCAACATTTCTTCTCTGTGCAGGCGTATACCGATTTCCCCGGTCAGAGAAGGTTTGGGAAGCTCAACAACATCCAGCGTCACATGCATTTGCTCCAAAGACTGGAACACATCCTCTAAGGTCTGCTCGTCCTCACCTTCCAAAAGGGTCAGCAGATGAACCGCCTGAAAAGAACTGCCGAACTTCAGAGATTGAACTTCCAGCTCCCAGGCTGTCGGTTCAAATATAAAATCGTTCACGCCAAAAAGTCCTCCAATCCCATGCTACTTCCCAGCTTTTGTAGCTTTTCAATAGCCTCATGTTCGATCTGCCTGGCTCGTTCCTTGGAAATTCCCAAAATCTTACCAATAGCATCCAAGGAGTAACACTCCTCATTCTCCATACCAAAACGAAGCCGCAAAACCTGTTGCTGACGCTCTGTAAGCTGATTCACGAGTTTGTTGATGGCTTGCGCCAATTCTTCCCGCACCAAGTCTTCATAGGGCTGTACAGTCCGTTCATCAGCCAAAAGTCCACCTAGCGTATTATCGTCTTCACCAACCGGTGCATCTAAGGAACAAATCTCTGGCACCAGCTGCAATAGGGCATGAACTCTTTCCTCCGGCATGCTACAAGCCTCTGCCAATTCCGACATGGTAGGCTGCGCACCATTCTTTTTTTGCAGCTCTGAACTAACTTTAGATATCTCGCGGATTTTTTCCGCAGTATGTGCCGGCACGCGAATCAGCGCGCGACCAGCCAGGCACCTAGTGATTCCCTGGCGAATCCACTTGGCGGCATAAGTGGAAAACCGATAGTCTAAAGTGTAATCAAATTTCCGGGCTGCCGTAAGTAAGCCAATACTCCCCTCCTGGATCAAATCCAAAAGAGGTACACCGCGACCGTCATATTCCCTGGCCATGGACACAACCAGACGCAGATTGGCATTAACCATCTGCCGAATGGCATTTTCATCTCCATCCGCACAGCGGCGTGCCAATTCCCGTTCTTCCTGGGGTGTTAAACGGGGATATTGACGAATTTCCGACAAATACTGACGCACATCATCCTCGCCGGTGTTAACTGCCGGCTTCGGCTGTTTTGTAAGCAGCTGTGATGTCATGTCTTGATTCCTTTTCTTTCTTTAAGCTTATTTTGATAGGCCAAAAGATCATCCTCTGTTGCCACACCGGCTGCCTGATGCTCTGCAAGCACCGTCCGAACGCAGTCAGAAAATGCCTGCTCACTGACAGGTCCTTGATGTCTTTGGAGTATTCCGGTAATATGAGAAATCTCCTCGTTGGTCATATCCTCCAAAACTGCAACAGACACCTCTAGACCTTTGCTTGCTCTGCCGGATAGCTGACCGTAAACTCTGCCCAGCAAGCCGGAAGAGAAATGCTCGGGCTTTAGATTCACTGCCTTGTCCAACAGGGCCGGTTCCCGGAGAATCTGCGTAAGAATTGTTTCCTCCGCCATGGCTGACTTCATATTGTCATAACGAATCGTCCGAAACTTTGGCTGCAAAGCCTGAACAGGAGCCAGGTCAATCTTTTCCTGTTTCTTCTTCTCGGCGGAAAGACGGCGCTTGAAGGCTCTATTTACCTCCATTTTCATGGCATCTACACTGATTTTCGCAGTTTCCGCCACGCGGGTGCTGTAAACCTCACGCTGGACTGCGCTGCCAAGGGTGCAGATCAGATCCGCAGATTCCTGCAAAAATTTCACTTTCTGCTCATCCTGGCTCAGATCATATTTTTTTAAAATAGCATTCAACTGGTATTCCACACGGTTGGAAGAACCTTCCAACAAGAGCTTAAACCTGTCTGCGCCGAATTTCTTCAAAAACTCGTCCGGATCTTTGGCATCCGGAATCTGCAGAACCTTTACATGCAGTCCCGCCTTTTCCAAAATAGGAATCGCCCGTTTTGTGGCATTTTGACCAGCCTGGTCTCCGTCATAAATCAGCACCACCTGCTCCGTATACCGGGTAAGCAGTGCTGCCTGTTCTTCTGTCAAGCTTGTACCCAATGATGCAATGGCATTATCAAAACCGTACTGATGGAGCGCAACCACATCGATATTACCTTCTACCAAAATCAAGTACCCTTGTTTGGTTTTCTTGGCAAGATTCAAACCAAATAAATTCTTCCGCTTATTGAAGATCATGGTTTCCGGAGAGTTCAAATATTTCGCTGCATCTGTATCTTTTTTAATGATTCGGCCGCCGAAAGCGATGACATTTCCCCGGACATCGATGATGGGGAACATCAGTCTGTCACGGAAACGGTCAAAAAGATTGCCATTCTTCTGGGAAACCGTAACCAAACCGGAATCCTTCAGTTCCTGTTCGGTATATCCCTTGGCGCGCATAGCTTTCACCAAAGAATCCCAGCTATCGGGAGCATAACCAACACCGAAGGTGGTTAAGATTCCCTGGGACATACCGCGCCCTAAGGCATACTCCAGGGCTTTTGCACCAACAGGTGCATACAGCTGGGCATGGAAAAAACGGGCGGCTTCCTTATGAAGCGCCCACAGACGCTCCTGCTGCTGATAACGGCTTTGATACTGCTCATCCTCCGGCACTGACATGCCTACGCGTTTAGCCAACGCACGGACAGCATCCGGGTAGCTAAGTCCTTCCACTTCCATTTGGAAATTGATCACGCCGCCGCCTTTATGGCAGCCGAAGCAGTAATATATGCCCTTATCCGGTGCAACGGAAAAAGATGCTGTTTTCTCCCCATGGAAGGGGCATAAGCCAAACATATTCGCGCCACTGCGTTTTAGTTGTACATACTGACCAACCACATCCTCAATGGGATTTCTGGTTACCAGCTCATCAATAAATGAGGGCGGAAATGCCATAACTGCCCCTCCTTTCCGTTAATTGATTTATTATATCACATTATCCCCGAACTTGCCAACCATTCGGGACAAAAATCTCTGTAAATTTATCTACCGCATAATTGTCAGTCATGCCGGCTATGTAGTCACACACGGTGCGTTCCAAGCCATCGAATGTAAGCTGCGGTTGGAAATCTTCCGGAAGATCTTCCGGATGACTCATATAGTGGGCGAACATCCGGGAAAGCATGTCCTTGGCTTTGCTCTCCTCGCCCTTTGCCACGGGGTTACGGTAGACCTTCTCAAACATAAAGCTGCGAAGCTCTCTAAGGGCGTTTTCCACATCCGGTGAGATTGTAACCTTGCCGGCTTCACGAGAAGTATGGATAATGTCGCAAACCAGGGTGTTGATCCGCTGACTGTGGGTCATACCGAGAACATCTGAGATTTCTCTCGGAATATCTTCGTTGCAGAGGATTCCGGCACGAATAGCATCGTCAATATCGTGATTCACATAGGCGATCTGATCGGAACGGCGCACAACCTGTCCTTCCAGGGTTTTCGGCCATTCATCACCGGTATGGCACAAAATGCCGTTGCGAACCTCAAAACTTAAATTCAGACCCTTTCCGTCATTTTCCAGTAAATCCACCACCCGAAGGCTCTGCTCATTATGGCGGAAAGGCTTTCCCAGACAGGCGGACAGCGCCACTTCTCCGGCATGGCCAAAGGGGGTATGTCCCAGGTCATGGCCCATAGCAATGGCTTCTGCCAAATTCTCGTTGAGGCCCAACGCCAGGGTAATGGTTCTGGCAATTCTGGTAACTTCCAAGGTGTGGGTCATCCGTGTTCGGTAATGGTCGCCCTCAGGACGCAGAAACACCTGAGTCTTATGCATCAGACGACGGAAGGCTTTACAATGCACGATCCGGTCCGTGTCCCGCTGATAGCAGGTACGGACATCTGTATCCCGGGGTTCCTCTGGCTGAAGCCGTCCCTCACTCTGATCCGAAAAGGCAGCGAGCGGATTGAGCTTTCTGTGCTCCATCCGTTCCAATTCTTCCCGTACTGTCATACTTCTTCCTCCCGTCATTCCTTGTCAATGGGAAATGCCCGATATTCCTGGCCGGTTTCCATACCTTCTACTGTTGCCGCGGACATATCTGTTAATCGATCCAAAAACGGCTGTACCTGTGCCTGGGGCATCAGAACTTCCAGTTCCACCTCTGCGGCAAACTGTGTATCCCGGATGATCCCACCAAAGGCAGCCACATCCAGTTTTACACGCTCATAAAAAGAATAGGGGCATGGTACATACAGCACCGTCCAAACACGCTTCATGGATTTTCCTGCTGCATCCACAGCGATCTTCGCCCCCTTGGTATAGGCACGAACAAGACCACCGGCGCCTAACAGAATACCACCAAAGTACCGGGTCACCACACACACTACATTGTAAAGACCTTCTCTTTGCAGAACCTGCAGCATCGGCATACCGGCAGTTCCACCCGGTTCTCCGTCATCAGAAAAACGAACCGCACCGTCTCGGATAATATAGGCCCAACAGTTATGTGTGGCATCATAGTGCTGTTTTTTCATCTGCTGGATCTTTTCCAGCGCCTCTTCTTCCGTTTCCACCAGCCAAACCCGGCCGATAAAACGAGACTTTTTCTCTGTGAATTCATCCTCACCATAGCCGGTGGGAACGAGATATTCCTCCAAGATTTACCACTCCCCTGTGATATAATCCTTCAATCTTCCGTATAGTATGGGATCTAAAATCGCCTCGACCTGAATACCATCACCGGTGTATTCCACTTGCAGTACTTGTGCGCTGCTGTGAAGGGTATCGATCAGACCACCATTGGCATAGGGCACCATCAAACGGACATGGTGGCGGCTGTGTCCCAGCGCCTTTTCGACTGCGGAAAGAAATGCTTCCATACCATAGCCTTTGGCTGCGGACACTGCTACGATATTCTCCCCGGTGGGAATCTGCTCCCGGGATACCAAATCGGCCTTATTATAGCACTGGAGCACCGGTGTGCCAGGTTTGGCAAGCTGGGAGATCAGCTTGTCCACCACGGCAATATGCTCTTCACGGTTGGGGTCGGCGCTGTCGATGACATGGATCAACAGGTCAGCATACTCCAGTTCCTCCAAAGTTGCCCGGAAAGCATCCACCAGATGGTGGGGCAGCTTGGCGATAAAGCCGACTGTATCGGTCAAAATGACATCCAAATTATCAGAAACCGTAAGCTGACGGGATGTGGTGTCCAAAGTATCGAACAGCCGATTGTTGGCAGGAATTCCTGCCCCGGTCAACTGATTGAGCAAGGTGGATTTTCCGGCATTGGTATAGCCAACGATTGCAACAACCGGTACTGAGTTTTTCATCCGCCGTTCTCTCTGCACACCACGGACATGGCGCACCTGCTCCAATTCCTGCTCCAGCCGGGTGATTCGCTCCCGGATATGCCGGCGGTCAGATTCCAATTTCGTTTCACCTGGACCCCGGGTACCGATGCCACCGCCCTGACGGGACAAGGATGCACCCATTCCGGAAAGCCGGGGAAGCAAATATTTATACTGCGCCAATTCAACCTGAAGACGGCCTTCTTTTGTTTTGGCTCTTTGGGCAAAAATATCCAAAATCAGCGCGCTGCGATCCAAAACTGTAACACCGATAATATCCTCCAGCGCCCGGATATTTCCCGGGGAAAGCTCATTGTCAAAAACCACCATAGTAGAGCCGGTGGCTTCTACCAGCATCCGCACCTCCTGGGCCTTACCCTCTCCTATAAAGCAGTGAGAGTCGGGAGTATGGCGATTTTGCAGTATTTTACCGGTACAGAATCCACCTGCAGTCTCCAAAAGAGCATCCAGTTCCTCCAGCGTTTCTTCCGTAGCCGTTTGTTCTTTTGTAAAACAGTCTGCGTTCAGTCCTACTAAGACTGCCCGTTCCTGTACCACATCAAAGTTTGATTCCATCCATTACCTCCCGGTTCCCATAAAACATCTATATTTATTATACCATGGACAAGATATAATCTCAACGGTCAGATAAATAAAAAAATCCGCACTACTTTCGCAGTGCGGATTTTTGCTCTTACTTCAGGCCAAAACGCTTGTTGAACCGATCAACACGTCCACCGGTGTCAACCAGCTTCTGCTTGCCGGTATAGAAAGGGTGGCACTTGGAGCAGATCTCAACGCGGATGTCCTTCTTGGTGGAACCAGTCGTAAAGACATTGCCACAGGCACAGCGAATAGTAGTCTGTTCGTAATTGGGATGGATACCTTCCTTCATTTCGTTCACCTCTTTCTTATCATGTAAAAGGGCATAATTTCCCTTAGCAATCTTCAATCGCCCGGATATCATAACACATCCAGTAAGGAAATGCAAGTGTTTTTTTCGGAAATTTGTAAAAAACCGAATCAAAATGCCCAGTTGCCGTTGCGGAAGACAGGAACCACCTTACCATCGGAACAGATAGCGTCGATGTTCATGCTGTCACAGCCGATCATGAAGTCCTCATGAACCATGGAGTCATTGATACCCAATGCTCGGCACTCTTCCAGGGTCTTATTATGATAATCCCGGATGGTATCGGCAAAGCCCATACCCAAAGCCAGGTGACAGGCGGCATTTTCATCAAACAGAGTATTATAGAACAGCAGGCCGCTTTCACAAATAGGACTCTTCTGAGGAACCAGTGCGCACTCACCCAAATAGGCCGCGCCTTCGTCCATACCGATCAGCGTCTTCAAAATCTCGTCACCCTTTTCGGCATGGGATTCCACAACCTTGCCGTTTTCAAAGCGCAGCCAGAAGTTCTCTATCAGCTGGCCGTGATAGCTCAAAGGCTTGGTAGAATACACGATGCCCTCTGCTTCACCCTTCATGGGAGAAATGAAGCACTCCTCAGTAGGAATGTTGGGGTTAAAGAAAATGCCCTGTCGGCTGGTCTCACCACCGCCGCAAAAAACGCCCTCAGGAATCATGCCGACAGTCAGATCCGTTCCGTTATCAGCTGTATAGTGCAGCTGCTTGATGCCCAGTTTATTTAGGTATTCGCAACGGTTGTGCAAATCTGCGTTATGCTTCTCCCAGGCTTTCACGGAGTCCTCGCAAACTCTGGAAGTAGACAGGATAGCTTCCCACAGTTTTTCCATAGCTACAGAAGTCCGCAGCCCCGGGAACACTTTCTTTGCCCAGGCAGCCCCGGGTACGGCTGCGATGCACCACTGCTGGCGGCCTTCCCGTCTGTCAGAATACGGTTTCATAATCGGGTAGATCATCTGACGAGCCTTAGCGGCCTTTTTCATATTCATGCCCTTCAAGCCATCAGGATCTTCTGAAATCAGATGGATCCGGGCAGGCAGCGTTTCGCACCACAGCTCCTGACGGGCCTTCTGCCACTGCTCCACTGTACCCATAGTCTTTACAGACTGATAGCGGTTGTGGACCTTACCCAGGGGCTGGTAGTTCCAGAACACAGTGACTTCCCGTGCCTTGGCTTTATAGGCTTCTTCCACCACCATCTGCACAAAAGCTGGCTGGTCCAGATCTGCATAGATCAGCACATTCTGACCCTTTTGAACATTAACGCCGCAACGGACGATCAGTTTGGCATATTCCCGTAAAACGGTCTTTTTCATAATATTTACACTCCTTTTTCCTAATCTTTTCCCATTTTAACAGAATTTTAATCATTCGTCAATGTTTGTTGCAATATTTCTGCCCTTGTTGTATAATATAACTTAGAATCCCTCAGGAAAGGTGAAATCACCATGCTGACAAAAGAAGAATTTCATAGTCGGGTCCGATCCGGACTCCGATATTTGGATGGCGCTACCGGCTCCAATTTGATGAAAGCAGGCATGCCCCGTGGCTGCTGCACCGAAGAATGGGTGTTGGCAAATCCTGATGTCTTGGTGGCCCTACAGCGCAGTTATGCCCAGGCAGGCTCTCAGATCCTCTACGCACCCACATTTCAAGCCCAGCCCATGGCCCTGGAACGGGTTAATCTCCACCGGCAAACGGAAGCCATCAATGCCCAACTGGTAGCCCTGACGCGAAACGCAGCTCCAGGTTGCCTTGTGGCCGGTGATCTAACTACCCTTGCCGCCTATACAGACAGTTGGGATCCTGACAAATTTGATCTGTTGGTAGAAAATTACCGTTGTCAGATCCGAGGACTGATTGACGGCGGTGCAGATCTTTTGGCCGCAGAAACCCTCCTATACCCCCAGGAGGCAGAGGCTATTTTTACGGCAGCAGAACTGGAAGGCGCAGGTGCAGTCATGTACACCTTCACCATGCAAAGCGACGGCTCTTTATTCTCAGGGAGGGATGCCGGCCCGGTACTCAAAGAACTGGAAGAAACCGGAGCTTCTGCTGTTGGTTTTAACTGTGTCGCCGCGGATATGATGACACCAAGCTTGGTTTCCAAGCTTCGCCGATATGTAAAGGGTCCACTGGTCTGTAAGCCCAACGCCGGTGTCCCTGTTGTAGGAGAATCAGGTATCCCGGAATACTCCATGGATCCGGAAACATTCAGTAAAATCATTGCAGACTGCGCCAATGCAGGTGCCACACTCCTTGGCGGTTGCTGCGGCACGGATCCGGAATACATTTGCGCAATTTCCAAATGATAAAATAACACTGCGACAGCATTCACGCCGTCGCAGTGTTATTTTATTTAACCTTTGCTGATATTGCGCACACAGCTGTGGCAAATATTCTTCCCCTTGAAGGTAACTAACCCCTGTGTCGCGGAACAGAAAATACAGCTGGATTCATGTTTTTGAAGAATGATGCGATTGCCTTCTACAAAAATCTCCATATCGTCCCGTTCTGCTACATCCAAAGTTCTGCGCATTTCAATAGGAATTACGATTCTCCCCAGCTCATCTACTTTACGAACAATCCCTGTTGACTTCACGAAAAAAGCCTCCCTTTCAAATATAAGCCATATAATATCGTTTTATAATAATTATCATTATTATAGTAGACTTTTCACGCTGTGTCAATCTTTTTTGTTGGTTTTTTAATTATTTTGTCACAAATACACAGTCATTTCTTTAAATTTACTACATAATGTACAGTATAGGAGGGATAAGCATGGTTATGAGCTGGATATGGACCGGAATTCTTTTAATATCCTTAACATTTTCCATAATGAATGGAAATATTTCGGCGGTATCCGGAGCCGTTCTTAGCGGCGCACAGGGCGGAATTACCCTGGCTTTGTCTATGGCGGGGACAATTTGTCTGTGGTCCGGTGTCGCAGAAGTCATGCAGGGAGCCGGTCTGACCAAAATGCTTTCCCGTCTTCTTTCTCCGTTGACCGGAAGAATCTTTCCCGGAACGAAAAAAGATACCATACTGGCACAGGATTTGAGCGCAAATATTTGTGCAAACTTTTTGGGGCTGGGAAATGCAGCCACCCCCCTTGGCATTCGGGCGGTCAAACGAATGACGAATCCTACAAATCCAGCTGTTGCCACCAACGAAATGTGTCGGCTTATCGTTTTGAACACCGCCTCTATACAGCTCATACCGGCAACGGTTGCCGGTGTTCGGGCATCCCTTGGGTGTACAACTCCCTTTGATATTTTACCCGCTGTATGGATCACAAGCCTTTGCTCTGCAGGATTGGGACTTATGGCAGCTTATCTTTTGGGAAAGGTGTGGCGGCATGACTGATTACATCATCCCTTCCCTTTTGTTAGCCGTCTCCCTCGTATCTCTGTATAAAAAAGAAAATACATACGACAGGCTTCTCACCGGCGCATCCCAGGGATTGAAAATTCTGCTTTCGATTGTACCGGCTTTGATTGTGCTTTTAACCGCAGTTTCCATGCTCCGGGCATCCGGCGCTGTTGAAACTATGAGTAGATTTTTCCAGCCAGTGTTTGCATTTTTCGGGATTCCTGCAGAGACGGCAATTTTAGTGCTAATCAGGCCTCTAAGCGGAAGCGCTGCCCTTGCTTTAGGCGCAGAGCTTATGGGACAGTACGGTGTAGATTCCCAAATTGGACGAACTGTAGCTGTAATGTTAGGGTCTACAGAAACAACCTTCTACACCATCAGCGTTTATTTCGGTGCGGCCGGCATCCAAAAGACCCGCTACACCATACCCGCTGCCCTGATCGCAGATTTTACAGGTTTTCTGATGGCTTCCTGGACAGTAAGGTGGTTATTTTGAGCTTGATAGAAACGAAAGCCCACTGCGTATGCAGCGGGCTTTCGTTATATTTACTTTCGATCAATCCCAACAATTCACGTCGCTTCGTCCCATGCTGAAACATCCGGAGGTGTAGCAAGCTTATTGCCAGAAGGATCATAGAATTCACCTTCATGGTTCGTGCAAAACAGAGTGCCGTCCGGATTGTACCAAGCAAGCTCCATCCAACTTGCAACAGCCGCGTTGCCCTTTATGGACTCCGTTTTATATCTGCCATCTTTCAAATAGGTATAGAAAACCTTTAATTCAGCGGAGTATTCGACAGCACTGCCAAGGAACCATTCGCCAGACGCTTCCCTTTCATAACTCTTTTCACAAACCATCGCTCCACGCGCATCCCAGACTTCTTCACGGCGAGAACTCTTGTCCGTTGTGACCTTATCCTTGACTTTCCCATTGCTATGGTATGTAAATTCAGTTGTGGAAATAAATTCTTCCCCATCAATCAGTCGATGGATACTTTCTACTGATACATTTCCATTGCTATCATGGGTATAGGTGTAGTAGCAAGTGCGCTCCTCGTGTTGATCATAGTCATCTTTGCGCACGCAGTTGCCTGCATCGTCGTAAGTATACTCCACATAGGATTGGGGATAGTCACCATTATTCCATTGGATATCATAATGGATCTCTTTTACACATCTCTGTCTGGCATCATACTCAAAGTCATAATAATCACTAATTTCGCCATTCTCATAATTCTGTATCTTATAGAGAACACCATTTTCATTGTAGAGTTTTTCCTGCCACAGCACGATCTCAAAATCAAGGTTCTCCCAGTAGCATTCTACTTTTTCCAATGTGCCGTCTGCTCGGTAAATGTATTTTTCCTCATCCAAATAGACACCTTCGTTGGTATAGCGAGTTACATTGAGCAGTTTCTGATCCTCACCATATGTGTAGCTATTGTAATACCACAGATTGAAACCCATATACAGCGGCTCCATAAGAATGTTGCCGTTTTCGTCGTACTTCTCTTCAATCACAGGTGTTGTCTTGGCTGTCTCCTCTACCGGCGCGCCGCAGGCAGAAAGAGAAAACACCATCATCGCAAGGAACAGCACGCAAAGAAATCTTTTCATTTTTAACTCTCCTTATTAGAAAAGACCCGGCATGCGAGAGCATACCGGGTCTATAGAATTATTCCTCTTCGACATCGTCTACGGAGAACTCCAGGGTTTCGCCGCAGTCGGGGCAAATGATGGAACCCTCTTCCAGGGTCTCCTCATCGAAATTGATGATGTTTCCGCAGGGGCACTCTACTTCATAGATAATGCTGTCCTCGTCACCGTACTCGAAGCCTTCTTCGCAGTCTTCGTAGTCATCCTCATCTTCGTAGTCATCATCGTCATAGTCATCCTCGTCTTCATCCATGATGAAGTCCTCGATGGCATCCAGATCTTCTTCGATCTCGTCCAGCTCATCGGAGATGGCGATGGTGGTGTCCTCGATGTCAGTAACCTTCTTAGCCATATCGCCCAAAAGCTCGACAATAGCGCTGATCATCTTGCCTTCAGCCTCTTCAGTATCCAGCTTCAAGCCTTCCATCAGGCCCTTCAGGTATGCAGCCTTTTCATTGATAGTCATGGTTATTCTCCTTTCATTAAGGGATTGCCACTAAAATTCAATTAAGCCTTGGAGCGGCCCAGGTACTCACCGGTACGGGTGTCGATCTGGATCTTGTCGCCCTCGTTGATGAACAGGGGCACCTTTACCTCAGCGCCGGTCTCAACAGTAGCGGGCTTGGTAACGTTGGTGGCGGTGTTGCCGGCGAAGCCAGGCTCAGTCTCGGTAACCACCAGGTCAACAAAGTTGGGAACTTCAACACCGAAGACCTTGCCCTTGTAGCTCATGATGGTGCAGATGTCGTTTTCCTTGACGAACTTAAAGGAATCGTCCAGGTTGCTGGCATCAATGGGCTCCAGTTCGTAGGTCTCCTGATCCATGAAGTAGTACAGAGCACCGTCGTTGTAGGAGTACTCCATCTTCTTTCTCTCGATGAAAGCGGTGGGGAACTTAGCAGAAGGGTTCAGGCTGGTTTCGGTCACGCCACCGGTGATGACATTCTTCATCTTGACACGGACGAAAGCAGCACCCTTGCCGGGCTTAACATGCTGGAACTCAATAACCTGCATAACCTTGCCGTCCAGCTCAAAGGTAATGCCGTTGCGAATATCGCCTGCAGAAATCATAATATTTATCCTCCCATAGATTGCCCTGTTATCGGGCTGTATTTATGCATATCTTTAGCTCATATATTCTACCGCAAAACTTGGGATTTTGCAAGAGGAAATCCTTATTTTTGTGCGAATTCTACTATTTTTTTCTTACGAACACAGGGCTTTCTGTTTTTCTCCGTTCTTGCTGCTTAAAAGTGCTAATCCAAAGAGAGCCCAGAAGCACAAAACCACGCTTCGATACTGGAACCAGTAATGCACTGTGGTGGGTTCTGCCGAGATCACAAACCAAATGATCGGCATGCATGCAATCAGCAGTACCGGCCAATTACGGATTAATGCGCGCAAGCAAAGCTTCCGCCGCACAAAATTTATCACCACAAGTCCCAGCGCAACAACCAGTAAGCCACCAAAGAACAGCATTCCATCCCGATCCTGGCAAAGTGCCTTCAAAACTTGCTTCAGTGCAACATCAGGGCGATATGCAGCATTTGACAAGGCAAAACCATCAGCACCCAGCCACATCAGAAGCGAGCCAAGGCCGTTTTGGATGGCATTTTGATCGGTTAGAAGTGTTGTTAAAACCAACTTAGACAACCACATCAAAAGATAACCAGCAAACCATGCAATTAGATTTCCAAAAATCTCCTTGACCTTTTGGACACGCCCTTGCTTCGCCTGCAGTAAATAAAGATATACAGCCGGAAGTCCAAAGGTAATGATTGGAGTAGTATAGAAGTCCAAAAACATGGTAATCATGCCAACTTCCATAAAAAACAGTCCGGAATACCGTATATTACGGCTCAGCCATGGCACCAGCAACATAGCAGCAAAAGCAATCAAAAAGCAGCAAGAGAACTGCATACTGGCGCAGATAACTTGTGGTTTGACCAAAATCACACTCAAGGCAAAGAAAAATGCTGACCGGGCGCCGGTATTCTTCGCCAAAGAGCATAACACAGCTGCAAACAACCCAAAGAATGCCAAAGCTAAATATCGCTTTATCTGATAATAATTTAAGAAGACAAGTGCCAGTCGCAGAAAACTTCGGAATCCCATCCAGTATCGCACATAGAAGCTTGATGGTTCTATGCTACTATCCATAGAATACTGATACAAATCCGAAACCGGGTTTGCGCCGTTGGTATAAAGCGGATTTGTCAAAATCGTTCCTGGATCGTGGATGGTGGTTGCCTTGCTTTCCATCAGCATAAGGGCATCTGTGAAATTATCCAGTTGAGAAGATGCCGAACCATCTGAGATATTTGGATAACACCCCTCTGCCAGCATTCTGCTTGCAGATTGCATAACATTATGATCGATTCGCGATTGGGGTAAGCATGCTCCGCACAGCAGCAGAAGCAAGGCCGCTGCTACAGTACCAATAAAAAATAGAACATATTTCGTTGGTCGATTCTTTTGTAGTTTCATCACACAACCATCAAATTCTTCGGGCTTGCCGTGATATTCTCATGGCCGTTTTCCCGGTAAATAACCACATCTTCAATACGCACGCCAAATTTGCCTGGCAGGTAAATACCAGGTTCAGCAGATGCCACCGCGCCGAGAGGCATGCCTTCTGCGTTTGCACCATTGGGGCTGGGGCTTTCATGAATCTGCAGACCCAGGCTGTGTCCGTAACCATGGCCAAAATAGTCACCATAGCCGGCATCCGAAATTACCTTCCGGGCTGCAGCATCGATATCCTTGCCGGGAACACCGGCCTTGGAGATAGCCAAGGCGGTCATCTGTGCCTCTAAAACCGTGTTGTATACCTTCTCCATCTCCTCGGTAACGAAGCCGACTGCAACGGTACGGGTCATGTCAGAGCAATAGCCCTGGTAGGAAGCGCCAAAGTCCAGAGTAATAAAATCACCGGCCTGGATTGCTCTCTCCCCTGCTACGCCATGAGGCAGGCTGGTGTTGGGGCCGGAAACCACGATAGGATCAAAAGCCAATCCGGTAGCACCGTTTTTATACAGGCAATAGATCAGCTCTGCCTGCAGCTCCAGTTCTGTCATACCCACCCGGATCCGGGTAATCACTTCCGCAAATGCCTTATCCGTAATGGACTGGGCCTTACGCATCAAATCCAGCTCCCAATCCTCTTTCATAGCCCGGAAGCTGTTGATCTGCTTATCGAAAGGCTTCAGTTCTGCCTGAATCTTTTCCTTGTAGTAATTGTACTGACCCACAGTCAAGTCAGACTCTTCAAAGCCCAATGCAGATACGCCAAAATCAGCAATTGCAGCATTTAGCAGTGCAATATAGCTATTCTGCCGGTTCATTTCCAGAACCTCAAAGCCCTTCAGGTTATTCTGCGCAGACTCGATGTAACGGCTATCGGTAAAATAACGGCAGCCTTTCTTGGTTACAATAGCGACGCCCTCGGCAATGTCAAACTCCGCACCGTAGTGGCGGCTATAGCGAGAGGTCAGCAGCAGACCGTCCACCTCGTCATTCAAAAGGGTTAGATATTTCTCCAGGTTCTTCATGTTTACAGTCTCCTTTTTCTTGCAAGATAGATAAAGGGCTTTTCCAGCACATGCCGCGCCTTCAGCCAAAAATTATGATTGTTTATGGGTTTTACTAAAATCGAGGTAAGGCCAGCGCTATTAGCACCCAATGTGTCTGTAAAGATCTGATCCCCTACCAAGGCACAAGCAGAAGGTGATAACGCAAATCGGTTAAGACAGGCAGTAATCCCTTTGGAAAAGGGTTTCTTTGCGTGGGTGATACAAGGCAGCCCGTAAGTGTCACAGAAATGTTTTACCCGATCTCGCTTACTGTTGGATACCACGCACAGTTTCACAGGAGATGCCAACATCCTGGAGATCCAAGCTACCACGGCATCGGTGGGTGTATCTGTTGTATAGGGTATCATCGTATTGTCAAAATCCAGCATCAGTAATTGGATATTCCTGGCGGCTAAGAGTTCCGGTGTCAGATCCGTCAGCTTTTCCGTTATGAACTTTGGCAAAAAGGAAACAGACATATTCTTCCCCATACTTTCATAGAATATGGAAGAATTATACCACGAAAGGGGGAATTTGTCCATGGAAATTCCACTATATCTTTCCATGACAGCGGCAGAATTTGCACATTGCAGGAAATTCCCTGCTCATACTGCCTGGATGGCCTGCCATTTTTCCCCATACAGCACAGGACTGACCAACCTCCCTGCCTACTTACCAAAAAAATCGTTGTTGATCCTTAACGACCGTACACCAATTCACAAGCACGACCCCTTACAGATTCGTCAAACTCTTGAGGAAATTGTATTTTCTTTGGAATGCAGTGCTATTCTGTTGGATCTGCAACGAAGTGACTCCCCAGAGACCAAAGCAATTATCCGGCAGTTGCTTACAATTCCCTGCCCTGTGTGCATTTCTGACATATACGCAAGAGATTTTGACTGCCCTGTATTCCTGCCGCCGGTTCCCCTGACCCTATCTCCGGAAGAATATCTGACGCCCTGGAAGGGTCGGGAAATTTGGTTGGACGCTGCTACAGAATGCACCGTATTTACTGTGAACAATGAAGGCTGTCGCCCCCAGTCTTGCAATCCGACAGATATCTTCCCACACCGCGATAAGCAGCTATACTGCCACTACCGTACAGAGTTGCAAGAGAATGCGGTTCAGTTTTATTTGTACCGCACAAAAGAAGACATCACAGATCTCCTGGCTCACTGCGCAGCCTTTGGCGTTACCACAGGGGTTGGTTTATGGCAGGAACTGAAATAATCATAACCACCGGCCGGTGGTATGCACAGGCCCCCTTAGGGCCTACAACCTGCCGAGCCTATAGGCTCATCGAATTTTCTTTCGCTTGCATGTCCTGCCCTACCACCGCAGATGCGGTTGTTTGCAAATCTAAGGCCCCCTCTGACGAGGGGGCTGTCAGCCGAACAGGCTGACTGGGGGAGAGAATTTTCTCTACTTGTTTCTCTCCCTCCGTCAAAAATCAAATAGATTTTTGCCACCTCCCTCATCAGAGGGAGGCAAGCCGCTGCGGCGGGACTGGGCA
>JAGBTV010000007.1 GCA_017631155.1 Oscillospiraceae bacterium
AAAAAGCCGATTTTTGACTGGGGGAGTAAAATAAATGGCGAACTCCCTCAGTCAAATTGCCTAATATCGGCAATTTGACAGCTCCCTCAAAACGAGGGAGCCGAGGGCGGCTGCGCCGCTAAGCTCTAATCAACTCACCGAAAAATGGCAATTTGTTGGTGGGGGCAACGCGCCAGTGCCTGCCACGAACAACGGCAGACTGCCGATATCGCAGTCTGCCGTTACTTTTATTCTGACAATGCCCGAATGGCACTTTGCACCTGGGGATCCTCCTCCGGGTCTATGGTTCCGGCATAGATGGCTGCGGCCGTTTCCGTATCCACCGGCACCACCACATCCGGCAAAATGCCTACCCCCTCCAGGTGCTTGCCCTGGGGCGTATAATACTTACCCACCGAAAGCCCTACAGCAGAGCCGTCTTTCAGGGTATAGGTCAACTGATAATTGCCCTTGCCTACTGTTTTTTCGCCCACAACCGTTGCCCATTCATATTCCTGCAGAGCCGCGGCAAAAAATTCCGCTGCAGAGTAAGAATTTCCGTTGACCAGCACCGCCATAGGCATTTCCAGGCAAGCTGCATCGGAGTTTTCCACACTCTCCTTGCCCTTATTATCCTTGGACCGGAACAATGCCCCTTCCGGAAGCAGGTAATCCAAAATGCTGACCAACTCTGTGACCCGACCGCCGGGATTGTTCCGCACATCAAAAATCAGCTTCTCGGCCCCTTCATCCAGCAGCTTTTGAATGGCAGCCTTGGTTTCTGTGGCGCAGTTGGCATTGAAATTCACGATGGTAACAAGACCGATATTCCCCGGCAGCATTTGGGCCTTGGCCACCGGAGTCTTCACCGTAGCCCGGGTGACCGAGACGGTAAACTCCTCACCGTTTCGCAGGTAAGTGATCTGCACGGAGGTTCCCGCTTTTCCCTTAATGATGCCCTGCACCTCAGAAGTACTCTTACCCAGGAGGCTTTCACCGTCAGCCGCAGTGATCAGATCCCCGGGCTGCATGCCGGCTTTCTCTGCCGGGCCGCCCTCTGACACAGCAATGATCCGCATACCTTCTTGGGTATTTTGGCCATCAATGGTCACGCCAATGCCCACATAGGCATTATTCTGCTGCTCCAGCTGTACCGCAAATTCTTCCGCAGTCATATAGTAGCTCCAACGGTCTCCCAAAGTCTCGATCATAGCCTGGGCCGCAGCATCTTCCAATTCTTTTTGGTCCGCACCGTCCACATAGTTGTTTAAGATGAGATTCTCCAGTTGCTGCAGCTTATTGGAACCCATCAAAGTTCCGCTGCTGAAAAGAATTACAGCCACTGTTAGCACTGCGGTAGTGACCGCCACCACCAAATGGGATAAAACCAGGACAATCGGCTTCTTATTCATACGCACACTCCTAATACTGATGATCCCACAGCCAAAATCAGGCTGTGGGATCTCTTTCTTACTTCAATTTTACATAGTCCGCAGGATTGACATAGGTACCGTTATAGCTGATACCAAAGTGCAGATGCACGCCGGTAGAGCCACCGGTTGTTCCCTGTCCGCCAAGTCTCTGACCCTGGGCAACATACTGGCCCACAGCCACATCCGGCCATTTATACATATGCAGATAGTAGCTTTCAAAACCGTCCAGATGGTCGATAATCACATAGTTACCAGCAGAAACAGGATCGTAGCCTACTTCTCTGACCACACCGCCCCGGGTGGCAACCACATCCCAACCGGACCGGCCTGCCAGGTCTACGCCGTTGTGCATCAGCCACTGGCCGAGGATGGGATGCAGACGCATACCGAAAGGACTGGTCAGCTTTATGTAACTGGTGGGCACCAGCCAGCTTGTACCGGTCTGATCCACAGTGGGGATGCCACCAGTACCACCGGTGTTGCCGCTACCGGCAGGTTTGGTGGGAGGTGCTGTGGTTGTCACGATAGAGGTTGCCAACCAAGCCAAATACTCTTCGTGCTTCTTGGCTGCATCGTAGTCTTTTTGTTTCTGCGCCAACTGCTTCAGAGTTTCCTCTTCCTGCTTCTCCATTTCCCAAAGCAGGTTGGAATACTCGTCACCCTTTTCCTCCAGCTTAATCAAAAGGCCATTGACTTCCTCAATTTTTGCCTTCAAGCCACTTTCTGTAGACTGAAGCTCGTCCTTCATCTGCTGCAGAGCACTCTTTTCTGTCAGCAATTTTGCCTGGGTCTCTTTTACCACCTTGGCGGCTTCCTCCATCTCCTTCAGCCGGCGGCTGTCGGAGGCGGCAATCTCTCTGACCATATTAAGACGATCCAGCAGATCATAAAAATCGTTTGCCTGGAACAGCACCGACCAGTAGGACATAGCGCCGTCTTCTTCCATGGCACGGATCCGTTCTTTATTCTTTTTATTCAGTTCCTCCAGCCGCTTCTGGGCAGCATCCAGCTCTTCCTGGGTATCTGCGATCATCAGTGCAAAAGAGGCAACCTGATCGTTGATGTTTCGCACCTGGTCATACATCAAAGAAATCTGCTGCTCGATCAGCTGCTTTTGGCGAACAATGTCCTTGATCTCACTGACATTGGCTGCCATTTGGCCTTCCAACTCTTTAATTTGGGCATCCTGCTTCTTCTTTTCTTCCTTCAGCGAATCGATCTGACTTTGGATCTCACTGGAAGAGGCTGCACGGGCGCCCGGCAGAATATTCACGATCAAGCCCAAAAGCATCAATACAGCCAGCAAGCCAGCCAGTAATGATACCCATAATCTTTTGTTTTTCACAATAGGTCTCCTTACTTTGAGGGGATAGTGGATTATACGTTCATAAATTTCCGGATAGAAGTCCAGCTGCCCACGATGCCGACAAACAAGCCGGCTGCAGCAAAGGTAATCACCATGGGAGTCAGCAGCTGCTCAAAGGGAACAAACTTAAACAGCTCCAAATTGTCCACCACTTCCAGTCGTGCCAGCAGCAGATTGTACAGGAACCATTCCAGGCCAAAAGCAATACCGGCACCCAACATACCCAGGGTAAAACCTTCCACCACGAAGGGCAGTCGGATAAAGCCGTTGGTAGCACCCACCATCTTCATAATAGCGATCTCATCCCGGCGGTCATACATAGCCAGCTTGACGGTGTTGGAAATAATCAGCAAGCTGACCACCAGCAAAACACCGATGACTGCAATAGAAACGATCTGCAATACACTTTGCAGGGTGGAAAATCCTTCTGCCAGCTCATAAGACGCAGAAACCTTCGCCACACCGGGAATTTCTTTCAGCTCCTTCACCGTTTCTTTCATCAAGGAATTATCCACCAACACCACGCGGAAGCGGTGGCGCAGATCGCTGGCTTCTACACCGCTGAAGGATTCGTCACCCTCGTGATCCGCAATAAAATCCTTCAAAGCTTCTTCCCGGGTAATAAACTTCCGGTCAAACACATTTTCCAAGGTGCTGATTTTGGCGCCCACACTCCGGGCTTCCGCCTCGGTATATGTTTCATCCACATAAACCAGCACTTCGTTGGTTTTGTTCAGATCCTCCACCATGATGCCCACATTATAGGTCAGGCAGGAGAAGCTGCCAACGATCAAAAGGCAGGCCACTGTAACACAGACGGCTGCGAAGGACATAAATCCGTGGAGAAAAATTCCCCGGATGCCCTCTTTTAAAAGATATCCAAGATTATTGATCTTCATAATGATAATACCCATCCATTCCGTCGCTGATAATGAGGCCCTCATCAATGGCAATGACCCGTTTGTGGAACCGCTCCACCAAGTCTTGTGCATGGGTAACCACCAGCATGGTGGTGCCCAGGTTGTTGATCTCCATCAGCAAACTCATGATCTCCAAAGACCGCGCCGGGTCCAGGTTGCCGGTAGGCTCGTCGGCGATAATGGTAGAAGGATTGTTCACCAAGGCCCGGGCGATAGCCAGTCTCTGCTGTTCACCGCCGGAAAGCTCACCGGGATGCCGGCGGCTCTTGGTATCCAGTCCCACCAGGTCCAGCACATAGGGTACCCGCTCCCGGATCTCCCGTTCTTTAGCACCGATGGCCCGCATAACGAAGGCCACATTTTCGTAAACCGTTTTATTCTCGATCAAACGAAAATCCTGGAACACAACGCCGACGGTACGGCGCATATAGGGGATCTCTCTTTTGCGGATCCGGTCCAAAGAATAGCCATTCACATGAACCTTGCCGGAAGTAGGCTTCAGCTCGCCGGTAATCAGCTTGATGATGGTAGACTTGCCGGAACCGGAAGGACCTACCAAAAAGGCGAATTCTCCGTCTTCGATTTGCATAGAAACGCCCTTCAGGGCCTTGTTGCCCACGGAGTAGGACTTCACAACATCGTTAAATTCAATCATAATATCTCTGCTCCAATTTTAATGTAACCAAATTGTAACACATTTTGGGTGTTATGTCAATCCCTGTTCAAAAAACAAGAAACGGGCCGTATGATTACACGGCCCTGTTTTGAAATTTATCCGCGGCTTTCCCGGGAAGACAGATACTTGCGAACCATCAGCGCTACCTTAAATACGATAGCATGGTCAAACTCACGCAGATCCAGCCCGGTGAGCTTCTTAATCTTCTCCAAACGATAAACCAAAGTATTCCGGTGTACAAACAGCTTGCGGGAGGTTTCCGACACATTCAGGTTGTTCTCAAAGAATTTATTGATGGTAAAGAGTGTCTCCTGGTCCAAAGAATCAATGGAATTCTTCTTGAACACTTCGTCCAGGAAGATCTCACACAAGGTGGTAGGCAGCTGATAAATCAGGCGGCCAATGCCCAGGTTTTCATAGTGCACGATGCTTCTGTCGGTATCAAACACCTTGCCCACTTCAATGGCGGTCTGCGCTTCCTTGTAGGAATCTGCCAAGGCCCGCAAATGCTCTGCCACCGTACCGATACCGATGACTGTACGGATAAACAGCTCATTTTTCAAGGTATCTTCCATACCCTGGGCGATCTTTTCCAAATCCTCAGAGGTGGTGCTGGCAGTGATCTGCTTTACCACGGCAATATCGGTTTCGTTGATGCTTACCACGAAATCCTGATTCTGGTCAGAGAACATGCCGCTAAGTACATCCACAGCCGTCACATCACCGTGACCCACCTGACGAACCAGGAATACGGCACGGGGCGCATCGGTAGCAAAGCGCAGCTCTTTGGCCCGGATATAAATATCGCCGGGCAAAATATTATCCATAATAATATTCTTAACAAAGGTGCCTCTGTCGTGCTTTTCTTCATAATATGTCTTGGCGCCGTTCAGGGCGATATAAGCCATCTGACAGCTGATTTTTGCCGTTTCATCTGTACCGGTGCAAAAGACCGCATACTCAAAAAAGCCTGCGCTGTTGACGATGCTCCGGAAAGTCTTTTGACCGAAAGTCACCACCTGTTCTGCGCTGTTTGCCACCTTCAGCGCAGCATCCTGCCACCGCTGCCCCAGCAGTGCCGGGTCGGTACAGGAAATGACACAGCCTTCGGTATCCAAAACACCAAAAGTACGGTCAGGCACTTCCTGCAGCTGGGTAATCACATTCTGAAACACATTATTGGACATTTTTGCAGCCCCCTATCAGAAAATATGCATAAATACGCTTTTCACAAAATTGCCCCGTTATTATATATCGCTTTTGCGCAATTTGCAAGTACCTTTTGACATATTATTGCAAAATGTTCCTGTATTTTTGGATGTATTGACCGATTTTGTCTGACGGCGCTTTCTTTTCAGCTCTCGTATCCGCAAAAAATGCACAAATGTTATTCCTGCATTTCCAGCTGTGCTGCCTCTTCTTCTGTCAGCTGCCGGGTCTTCCCCCGGGGCAGATCTCCCAAGGTCAACTGACCTTCTGCTCTGCGTTCCAAATAGGCTACCGGCATTCCCCGGGAGGCCATCATGCGACGGACCTGGTGGTATTTTCCTTCACAGACTGTAACCAAACTTTCTCCCGGACCCAGGGATTCCAGCCTGGCGCTGAGACACACCGTACCGTCCCGCAGGGTCAGACCGTCAGCAAAGGCCTGCACATCCTCTTCGGTGGCTGTTCCCTCATGGCGGGCATAATAGACCTTGGGAACTTCCTTTTTAGGGCTGATGAGCCGGTGCAGAAGATCCCCGTCGTTGGTAAACAGCAGCAAGCCTTCCGTTGCCTTGTCCAGCCGCCCTACCGGCTTTAGGTCCCGGTTTTGAAATTCCGGAGGCAGCAATTCCATAACGGTCTTTTCTTCCTTGTCTTCCGTAGCCGTTACAAACCCGGCCGGCTTGTTGAGCATCACCACCAAACGGCTGTCTGCCACCAAAGGCTCTCCGTGCAGGCAAATTCTTTGGGTGGCAGGATCTACCTTACGGCCGCTGTCCCGTTCCACTTTGCCATCCACCGTCACCGCGCCGCTTTTGACCAGCAGCTTCACCTGACTGCGGGTGCCCGCCCCCCGGTCTGCCAAAAATTTATCCAATCGTTCCATAATTTCTCCGTTCTATCCCTGTCCACCGGTGAATAGGTTGTAATGCCAATCACTTAACTGGAGGGATCTGATATGCTGGTTATGACCGCAAAGGTCAATAAGAAGAAAATCGCCATTATTTTGGCTGCCGCCCTGGTACTGATTATCGGGTTGGTTCTGCTTTTTGGCGGCAAAGATGAGTCGCAGCCAACCGTCTCTATGGATGCCGGAGGCAACGACGGCCGGATCGCGTTTTTGGAAGGCTTCGGATGGAAAGTCGCCTCCTCCCCCACAGAATCCGGTCAAGTTCGTATCCCCTCGAAAACCAGCGAGGTATTCGAGCGATACAATGCCCTGCAAAAATCCCAAGGGTACGACTTAAGTACCTACGCCGGTAAGACTGTCATGCGTTATGTCTATAAGATCACCAATTACCCCGGTGCTACCGAGCCTGTCTACGCAACCTTACTGGTCTACAAGAACCAAATCATCGGCGGTGATGTTACCGACACCTCTGCCAAGGGTGTTGTGCGGAGCTTCCGTATGCCCCAAGCCCAGCAGACGCCCCCTGCCGAGAACACTGTCCCCGCAACCGAGCCCCAAGGCACCTCTGTGGGAAAAGACTGATTTTTCTTATCTTATCACAAAAGGGGAATCTTGACAACCGCAGCGGTTCGTGTTATTCTGTAGAAAATTGCATAGATCTTCAGGGCGGGGTGCGATTCCCCACCGGCGGTGGGTGTAAATCACCCGACAGTCCGCGAGCGCTTCGGCGCAGAACCGGTGTGATTCCGGTACCGACAGTAAAGGCAAGCTACAAGAAGCTTGCTCAAGTCTGGATGGAAGAAGGTCATTTATCGTTACCTTTTTATGCCCTGAGTTTATGCTCAGGGCATTTTTTGTGAGGTGTTATTATGAAATTTTCTGCTAAAAAGATCGTTTTGATCGGTATGCTGGCAGCCATTGCCTACATTATGGTGTTTCTGATCCGGATCCCGATATTGCCGGCAGTTCCATTTCTGAAATATGAGCCCAAAGATGTAATCATCACCATCGGCGGCTTCCTGTTGGGACCCATGGCAGCTTTTTTAACTTCCCTTGTGGTTTCCCTGGTAGAAATGCTGACCATCAGCGAAACCGGCCCCATTGGCGCATTGATGAACCTGCTGTCCACCTGTTCCTTTGCCTGCACCGCTGCCATCATTTACAAGCGGCGGCACACCCTTGGCGGTGCTATCCTTGGTCTGGGAATCGGGTCTATACTCACGGTGATCGTCATGCTGCTGTGGAACTGGCTAATCACACCGCTGTACATGGGGCAGCCCCGGGAAGCTGTGGAAGCTCTCCTGCTCCCTGCTTTTCTCCCCTTCAATCTTTTAAAAACCGGCCTGAACAGCGCACTGGTTTTACTGCTGTATAAGCCGCTGGTCAGCGCGCTCCGAAAAGCCAAATTGGCAGAAGCACCTGCCGGGAAGCATGGTTCTTCCAAAATCGGTATTTATCTGCTGGGTGCCGGCCTACTGGCCACCTGCATTCTTCTGATACTGGTTTTCCAAGGAAAATTGTAACACAAACCCAAATTTATCGCGCTGTTTCGTTAGAGATTGTAGGGGCGATCATCGATCGCAACTTCTCGACAAACAGAAATTTGAAGAGCGTACCGCCAATAAAACGCGGTACGCTCTTATTTTTTATTGCATCAGCTTGCAAACAAGCTCTGTATAGGCAATGGGGTCTTCCAAAGGAAGGTCTGCCATCAACTGGGCCTGGCAGCACAGCAGCTGGGCATAATCCTTGGCTTTCACAGGATCTTCCGTCATGGTCTTCTGCAAAACCTGAACCACGCTGTGTTCCGGATTCAGCTCCAGAATTCTACCCACAGGGAATGCCATTTCGGGATTGACCCGTTTCATATACTTCTCCATCTCGAAGCTCATGCCCGCATCGGGAGTCATGCACACCGGAGCATTACCCAAATTGGCAGACAGCCGAACCTCTTTGACCTGCTCACCCAAAGACTCCTTTACAAAAGTAAGGAAGCCCTTCAGTTCCTCTGCCTTTTCCTCGGCGGCCTTCTTCTCCTCGTCAGTCTGCAAACCCAAATCCTCGGTAGTCACATTGCAGAAAGCCTTCTCGGCATAGGTCATCAGAGTCTGAGGGATAAACTCATCCACTTCATCCCCAAACAGAAGTACATCATAGCCTTTGTTTTCCAGAGCCTTGACCTGGGGCAGCTTGGCAAGGCGCTGGGTGTTCTCACCGGGGGCAAAGTAGATTTTCTCCTGACCCTCGGCCATAGCATCCACATATTCCTGAAGGGTCACCAGCTTGCCCTGCTTGTGGCTGTAGAACAGCAAAAGATCCTGGGTAGCATCCTTGTGTGCGCCGTAATCTGCCACAGCGCCGTATTTCAGCTGGCGGCCGAATACACCGTAAAACTTTTCGTATTCTTCCCGATCTTTTTCCAGCATGGACTTCAGCTCGCTGCGGATCTTCTTCTCGATACCCCGGGCGATCACAGTCAGCTGGCGGCTGTGCTGCAGCATTTCCCGGCTGATATTCAAGGACAGATCCTGGCTGTCCACCACACCCCGGACGAAGCGGAAATGCTCGGGAAGCAGTTCTTCGCAGGATTCCATAATCATCACACCGGAGCTGTACAGCTGCAAGCCCCGTTTGAAATCCTTGGAATAGAAATCAAAGGGTGCTTTCCCGGGAATATACAGCAACGCCTTGAAAGAGACCGTACCTTCTGTGGTAAAATGCACGGTACGAAGAGGCTTATTGTAGTCAAAGAATTTCTCCCGGTAGAAGCTTTCATATTCCTCCTGGGATACATCCTTCTTGTTTCTGTGCCAAATAGGAACCATGGAGTTGAGGGTCTCTTCCTCGGAATAGCTCTCAAACTCCGGCTTATCTTCGGGAGAATCTGCCTTTTTCCGGGATTTGGTGACCTCCATGCGGATGGGGTAGCGGATATAATCGGAATATTTGCGGATCAAGCCCCGAAGCTTGTACTCATCCAAAAATTCGCTGAACTGATCGTCCTCGGTATCTGCCTTCAAGGTCATAATCACATCCGTGCCGGGATGCTCTCTTTCCGCTTCCTCAATGGTATAGCCGTCTACACCGTCAGAAGTCCACCGCCAGGCGGTATCCGCTCCGTATTTCTTGGAAATCACCGTCACAGAGGATGCCACCATAAAGGCAGAGTAGAAACCCACACCGAACTGACCGATGATGTCGATATCCTCCTGCTTTTCCATGGCCTGTTTGAAGCCCAAAGAGCCGGACTTGGCGATGGTGCCCAAATTCTCTTCCATCTCTGAGCGGTCCATGCCGATACCGTTGTCGGAAACTGTCAGGATCCGGGCATCCTTTGCCCGGGTGATGGTGATGGCAAACTCATCCCGGTTCAGCCCCACCTTGTCATCGGTCAGAGCCGTATAGGCCAGCTTGTCAATGGCATCGCTGGCATTGGAAATGATCTCCCGGAGGAAGATTTCCTTATTGGTATAGATGGAGTTAATCATCAGATCCAGGAGTCTTGCCGACTCCGCTTTAAATTGCATTTTTTCCATAGTGCTTTTCGCTTCCTTTCGTGTTTTAGCACTCTATTTGTTCGAGTGCTAATATTATACCGCACTTTTTCAAAATTGCAACCCCCTACGAAAAAGTTCTTTCTTTATTTACAAATTGCCATTTATCGGTGAGTTACAAATTTTAAAAACCTTGTCATCCCGAGTATAGCGAAGCGATTTTGGATAGGATGCTTGCCGGTGGCAAGCATACCATAATTTCGCGAAGCGGAATCGAGGGATCTTTTCGCTGAAATTACCGGAAACTGTATCGAAAGTGTGTAGATTTCTCGCATCTCTTCGT
>JAGBTV010000086.1 GCA_017631155.1 Oscillospiraceae bacterium
CTTGTCATCCCGAGTATAGCGAAGCGATTTTGGATAGGATGCTTGCCGGTGGCAAGCATACCATAATTTCGCGAAGCGGAATCGAGGGATCTTCTCGCTGAAATTACCGGAAACTGTATCGAAAGTGTGTAGATTTCTCGCATCTCTTCGTTCGCTCGAAATGACAAACTTGGGAGTAAACTCCCCGACAAACGGGAATTGTCTGGTTTTTACGCAGGTTGCGGCGGTGAAGTATTTTCCTTTTTTGCCTGCAAAATCATCGTTAAATCATCCAGACATGCCCTTGCATTTTGCGTTTAACTGTGATATCTTCATGTAGAATCGTTTATTCGACACAATAGAGCCGCAAGGAGGCATCGCCACGGTCATGAATCGATTCAAGCGAAACTACCACTGGATCATTGCGTCAATCATGTTCATCGAAATGCTTCTGTTTGGGGGCTATTTAAATTGCATCAATATTTTTACCGTTCCCATGTCGGAAGCCCTGGGTATCAGTCGCAGCAGTTATTCTCTTTCCCAGCTTTTACGCAACTGCGCCTGCTTTTTTGGTACACTGTTGGTTGGTATCACCTGCCAACGGTTTGGATATCGAAAAATCAGCATTCTCTTTTTGATTTTGGGAGCCGGCACCATTGTTGCTGTAGGTCTGTCCCAATCCTTGGCTGTCACCTGTATTGCCTATGGTATTTTTGGCTTGACCATGGGTGTTTTGGGAACTACAGGCGCGGTTCGTTTTATCAAGGATTGGTTTCATAAGTACCAAGGAACAGTTCTCGGTATCGTGACTATGGCTACCGGCTTTGGAGGCAGCATTTTGAGCAAAATACTGACCGGAATCACCACTCGCTATAGCTGGCGGCATGCTCATTTCTTTGTGGCAGGTCTGTTTTTATGTTTAGCGCTGCTGTTTCTTTTTTTGCGAAATCACCCTGAGGATCTGGGGTTACATCCCTACGGCCTGGGTTCTCCCCCGGGAAAGAAACAAACAGCTGACCCCACCCATACCCAATGGGCCGGTCACAGTTTTCAGGAGTTGCTGCGAATGCCTCAATTTTATTTGATGGCAGCTTGCATTTTCCTGGGCTGTCTGAGTGTATATCTCAGTTTCTGTGTCATCGTCCCCCACTTTCAGGATCGGGGATATTCCGCTGACGAAGCCACAAACTTCCACAGCGTTCTGCTGATCTCTCTGTCCTTTGCAAAGCTTTTCGGTGGCTGGCTCAGCGACAAGATCGGTGCCAAAAAAGTCACCATTCTTACCATGATCCTGGCAGTCTGCGGACAGTGGCTCCTTGCAGACCCTTCCGGTTCCGTCGCCGGTTATCTTGGCGTTATCATGCTTTCTGTCGGTCTTTTGGTCACTTCCATCACCGCACCGCTTCTGACCACGCCTTTATTTGGCTATCGGGCTTTTGGCAGCATCACCGGTATTTTCATGGCCATGATCTCTTTGGGCAGCATGCTCTCCGCCCCCCTGGGAAATTTGGCTCACGATTATTTGGGCAGCTACACCCCGGCCTTCCGGGTTGCTGCTGTGGTGGATGTTGTTCTGATCGCCATGTTTCTGCTTCTGTTTTACCTGTGTGAAAAAGCGAAACAGAAGCAGCTTGCCGAAGAAAAACAACCATAATATAAAAACCTCCCTTCAGAAAAAGGGAGGTTTTTCATGGGCAGTCCTAAGCCGCCTAACAAATTTATTATACAACACAGGATTTCCCATTGTCAAAGCCTTTTTGTTTACTTCTCTAATTTTCCGCATTTTGCACCAATGCAAGTTGTTACTTTTGTACAATATTCCGTATTGATTTTCCAATTTCTTTATGGTAATCTATAGTCAGAAAGGGTGATACCAATGTACAGGTAAATATACCAAGGCCAAAAGCATATCAGCAGAAACACCGAAGATCAAACCGAACACATCCATAACCTATCAATTTGGCAAATGACCTGCTGAATATGTACAAGGCCAAAGGACGAACGGCATCATAATGAGGAAGTTCCAACACAAAAGAGCATCTCGCTTAGAGAAGAAGGAAGTAGTGATTGTTGGAGACAGAGGCAGTCATGATGTGCCGCAGCGTCCAAACTGCAGAAAGAGAGGTTAACCAATGATGTTAGATAATAAGAGTGAACAGAAATGACCCTTGACCGCAATCGGCAAAACACCGCGGTCAAGGGTCATTTCTTTTTTATGCTCCCTCTTTTTTCTTGACAGAATCCTGTGATAATGTTAGACTGTTTCTGTTTTTGAGAAATAAAGTTATGTTTTTTATACTGATTCGAGGGAGTCCCGTCAATATGGATTGGAGTTTTGTTTTTTTCTTTAACAGCATTCTGCTGGGTGCCGGTTTGGCAATGGATGCCTTTTCCGTTTCTTTGGCTGACGGTTTACACGAACCGAAAATGAAAACCGGCAAAATGTGTACCATCGCTGGTACTTTTGCGCTTTTTCAGGCTGCCATGCCTCTCATCGGCTGGGTCTGCATCCACACCATTGTCCAGTATTTCCGTGCATTTGAAACCCTGATTCCCTGGATTGCCCTGGCACTGCTGAGCTATATCGGTGGAAAGATGATCTACGACAGCCGCTGTGAGCAGGAATGCCCGAACTGTGTCCCCAAACTCACTGCCGGTCTTCTGCTGACCCAGGGTATTGCAACCTCTATTGATGCTTTGTCTGTCGGTTTTACCATTGCCGAGCACACTTTGGGTATGGCTCTGGTTGCCGCTGGCATTATTGCGGCCGTTACATATGGAATTTGCATGGCAGGCCTTGTCATCGGCAAAAAAGCCGGTACCAAGCTTTCCGGAAAGGCGGGCCTTTTGGGCGGCATTATTCTGATTTTAATTGGTTTGGAAATTTTTATTACCAGCTGGCTTTGAATGTTCACAGCTTGATCTTGCCGGGCGCAAGGTCAAGCTGTTTTTCTTTTTCCGGAAATCCCATAATTTACAGAAGACATTTTCTTCGTTCTATGCTATAATAACAAAAAAATCGGGAGGCAGCTATGCGATATACCAACACCCGTTTCCGTCCCCTACACAAAATCATAATCCTGTTATCCGCCGTTTTGCTGGTGCTTTGTCTTGTGGCCGCTATCCGTCTTGGACTGTTTTCCCGCCGCCCTGAGCCGGGTACAGCAGAATATACGGTTTGGCTTTATGCCGAGGAACACGGCTATTCCCTGCGGGATTACCCGGACAGTTTGATTGACCTGTTGGAGCGCAATCCGGAAACGGAGCAATTCGTTCTTCAGTATCCCTTTGCCAAAAACAATCACGACACCCCGGATATGACACCTTACTTAAACACCGACATGGTGCCTCTGTTTTTACAGTGGGATCCCCGGTGGGGCTATCTTACCTACGGCAGTGATGTGGCTGGTCTGACAGGCTGCGGCCCGGTCTGCCTTTCCATGGCCGCCATCTATGTCACCGACGATCCTGCCTTTTCCCCGGATGCCATGATCCGTTTTGCCGGTGAAGAAGGCTATTATGTTTCCGGCAGTGGCTCTTCCTGGACACTTATCAGCCAAGGCGGCCCCAAGCTGGGTCTTTCTGTAACAGAACTTCCTTTGGATGAAGGGCGGATCCTCAAATCCCTGACAGCCGGTCACCCGGTGATCTGCGCCATGGGGCCCGGTGATTTTACCACTTCCGGTCATTTCATCGTAATTACCGGTACCCAGGATGGATATCTGAAGATCAATGACCCCAACAGCCAAAGCAATTCCGAGATTCTGTGGCAGTATTCCCAGATTAAAGACCAAATTCGCAATCTTTGGTCTATCGCTCCCGGAGATGCCGCATAATTGTCCAACTACGCTCTTCCATTTTTCTGCAAAATGTGCTATAATAATTTGAATTCTTAGAGAAACAGAGGTGTAACAATGCTGAATCTTGCCAATATTTCTGTTGTTCTTCCCTCTCTGGACCCCGACGACAAGCTGATTGCCGTTGTGAACGGTCTTTTAGAATATGGATTTACGGATATTATTTTAGTCAATGACGGCAGTAACCCCAACAATCTGCACTTCTTTGAAACAGCTGCCCAACATCCCCAGGTTCACTTGTTACACCATCCCGAAAACCGAGGAAAGGGCGCAGCATTAAAAACTGCCTTTCAGTGGTTCCTGGAAAACAGACCCCAAGCCAGCGGTGTCATTACGGTAGACGGTGACAACCAGCACCACCCGGAAGATACCCGGGCCTGTGCGCTGCGTATGCTGGAAACCGGGAACATCATTTTAGGTGCCCGGGCGTTCAATCAAGCGGATGTGCCTTCCCGCAGCCGTTTTGGAAACAAAGTCACCTGCGGTATCTTTAAGCTCTTTGTCGGTATGAAACTTTCTGACACACAAACCGGTCTGCGGGCTATCCCAAGGTCTGCTTTGGAACAATTCATAAACATCCCCGGTGACCGTTTCGAATACGAAACAAACATGTTGCTGTTTATGAAAGCCCAGTCCCTACCTTTCGAGGAAGTTAAGATCCGCACCGTCTACATTGAGGAAAACAAAAGTTCCCATTTCCGGGCTGTGCGGGATTCCTGGCGCATCTACAAGCTGATTCTGGCCCATTTCTTCAAATACACTGCCAGTTCTCTTTTCACCTCTTTGATAGATGAAGTTCTCCACACTCTGCTGACCATTGCGCTGTGCGATGTCCTCCTTGGGTGGAAGCTGTCTGCTGTCACGATCCTGGGTGCCAGACTGGTTTCCTCCCTACTGAATTTCTTTTTGAATCACAAGCTCGTCTTCCACTCCTCAGAAAAGCTGGGGACCGCCCTTGGCAAATACTATGTTGTGGCCTTCCCCGTTGCAATCCTGCAGTTTGCGGGAACCGAGGGTATCTATCGACTGCTGAATGTGGGTGAAGAACTTGTATTTTTGCGCTCTGTTTACCATATGTTGGTGATGGTCGCTTTGTATTTTGTCAGTTTCCTGGTGCAGCAACGCTGGGTGTTTTCACGCAGCAAAAAATAACCAATGAGGTAATACATATGGATAATACTACACCCCGTCCCAAGCGGAAAATCAGTCAAATTATTTGGTGCATTGTCCGCAGAACGCTGCTGACCTTGTTTACCGTTGTCATTTTGCTAGTTATTGGCCTGTGGACTGTTTGCAATCTGATCTTCAACGGTCCCTCTGAATCCGCCAAAAATGTGCTTACCATGTCCCTTTTGGAGGCCAGTGCCACCAAGTGGATTCCCGGCCTGTTTATTGGCGAAGAAGGAGTCAAAAATGTGCAAAGCAGTGTCACCTCCACCCTGCCTGCGGATGTGTCCTCTGCAGACCAAGTGGTGATCCAAACCGATATCAATAACGGTGCGTTTTCCTCTGAGTGGGAAGATCACCCTGACGGCATTCGGATCGAAGATATCAAGGGCGACACCTATACTGCCCACGTAATGATCGTACGGGATCCTTCCACAGTGTTCGTGGCCACCTCCCTTTCCCCCGGACAAAGCTTTTCCACCGATATTCCCGGCAAGCCCATCAATTATACCATGATGAAATTGGACACCGTAGCAGGAGTCAATGGCGGTGCGTTTTTTGATAACGGTACCGGCAGCCCCTCCATCGGCAGCGTTCCTTCCGGACTTGTCATCTCTGAAGGAAAAGTGGTTTGGGACGACAAAAAAAGCTACAACGGCTTTGCAGGCTTCACCGAAGACAATCTTCTTGTGGTGGCCCCCACTATGACCGCACAAAAAGCGAAAGAGCTGAATATCCGTGACGGCTGCTGCTTTGGCCCTGTGCTGATTATGGACGGAGAAATTAACGAAACCGCCTACAACCAAAACTCCGGCTACAACCCCCGTACCGCCATTGGACAGCGTGCGGACGGCGCTATCATTTTGCTGTGTATCGACGGACGCCAGCTTGGCTCTTTGGGTGGTACTTATGCGGATATTATCAACATCATGGTAGAATACGGCGCTGTCAATGCCTGCAATTTGGACGGCGGCTCTTCTTCTGCCATGTTCTACAAGGATGTTTACGGGAAATACGGTGCAGAAGATGCCCTGATTATGATTAACAGCTACTCTCTCCTGCAGGAGACTCCCCGGCGTATGCCGACCTACATCATGGTCCGCCCGTCAAGTGAGGAATGATTATGTATAAAGGAAAATACTATCAACCCCAGGAACCCCCGAAAGCTCCCAATCAAGAAACTGAACAGAAAAAAAAGAAATTTTTTCGTAAGCCCCGAATCAGCACCATCATTTTTTACGCATTCTATATCCTGCTGATCGTGGCCTTTTTCGTAGGTACACGAAAAATCACAGTTCCCCTGAAAGACTGGCTGATTCGCTACGAAGCATCCCAACCGGAGAAAAAATGCGAAGAAGTTTTTGAAGCCTTGTTCTCCGACCCGGATTGGGAGCAGCTTTATAGCCTGGCTGGTATCGAAGATACCGCTTATGAAGGCAGCGAAGCTTTTGTTACCTACATGGAAGCCAAAGCTTCTGGCAAGGAAATCACCTATGTAGAGACCTCTGCCGGTCTTTCCGGCGACCATAAGTATATCGTTAAGCTGGGTGGCGAGAAAATCGGCACATTTACCCTCACCGGCGGTGCCGAATCCCAAACAGAAATCCCGGAATGGGAATTGGGTAAGGTAGAATTGTTCTTTACCAGAACAGAATCTGTTTTGGTGGAGAAGCTCCCCGGCTATACGGTATCTGTTAACGGTGTGGCTTTGGACGACAGCTATACCATCCGCACCGTAACCACCGGTGCAGAAAAGTATCTGCCGGAGGGGCTCCACGGTTATCGGTTGGAGGTACAAACCATTTCCGGATTTTTGATCCCCCCGGAAGTGACTGTCACCGACGAAAACGGCAATTCTGTTGCTATGAATTACGATGCGGAAAGCAAAAGCTATACCCTGCCTCAGGTCACTATGGAAATGACTGAGAACGAACAGTCTTTCGTGCAGAACACCCTGGAAACCTTTGCCAAGTATATGATAAAGGCCGCATCCAAGAAAGATTTAGCACGTTGCTGTGTTCCCAACTCTGAGGTATATAACACCATCAGCACTATTGATCGTTGGATGCAGGATTACCGGGGCTATCATCTCAGCGACATCGTCTACAGTAATTTCTATCGGTATAGCGACACACTATTCTCTGTCCGGGCTGCCATGACCAACAGCGTCACCCGTAACGACGGAACGGTGAAAGATTATGAAATGGATTACACCCTGTTCTTTACCCTGGATTCCAACGGAAATTGGCTGCTCAGCGATATGACGCAGGTAGATATTTCCCAGCAGACAGAGCAGGTGCGGTTGACTTTCCTGAATGGCGAAACAGTTTTGGACACTTTCTTTGTAGATACCACCAGCAAAACCCTGACTCTACCTTCCGTTACTGTCCCCGAAGGAAAGGTATTTTCCGGCTGGGCGCTTCAGAAGAAGGACAGCAACGGCAAGATCACCATGACCATCGTATTCAAGCCCGATGAAACCAATACCGTGATTCTTTCGGATGCCAAGCTGGAGCCCATGACTCTTTACGCACTGTTTGAGAAAGGGGAAGCATAATGGAAGCATTGCTGACCTGGTTTGCAGCGCATTTTGACATTCCTGTTTTGGATTGGATCGCAGAAAAGCTTTGGTGTCCGCTGCTGGATGCCATCATGCCATGGATCACCCTACTGGGGGATGGCGGCATTTTCTGGATAGCCATTGCCGCTGTGCTGCTTTGCATCCCCAAATACCGCAAAGCCGGTCTTTTCATGGGCCTTGCTCTTCTAATGGGTCTTGTGCTGTGCAACCTCACCTTAAAACCCCTGGTTGCACGGATGCGTCCCTACACATTTGTTTTAGAGAACTATGGAAGAAACATCGCTCTGCTGGTATCCACCCCCAGCGATTTCTCCTTCCCCTCCGGTCACACCATTGCTTCTTTTGAAGCGGCCATTGCACTGCTGATCCACAACAGAAAGCTGGGCATTCCGGCAACGGTTCTCGCCTGCCTGATCGCCTTCTCCCGACTGTATCTGTATGTGCATTATCCCACCGATGTCTTTGTCTCTGTTCTCTTAGGCAGCGCTCTGGCTATCCTGGGATGCTGGTTGGTGAAAAAAGGCCACTGCATCTGGGAAAAAAGAAAAAACACGCAATAAAAATAACAGCAGGAAACCGTTGGTTTCCTGCTGTTATTTTTATTGCGCTATGCTTTCTGTGGCTATGCTCTCCACATACAAAATATTGTCTGTCAATGTGAAGCGAATGGAGTACATTGTCTCATCCCGGGAAATGAAAACCAATGTCTTGTCGTCGGTTTTGGAATATCCGTAAGGGCTTCCTACCATTTGGAAAACCTGAGAGATTGTCATACCCGAAGTTATTTCCTCAAAACGGGACTCCTTGGTACTGGTTTTAGACGCATTGATAACCTCAACCTTGACAATTTTATCCTCTTCGCAACGAACTAACACCGGAAATCCACGGTTATTGGCGAAAAAACTATAGTTCCAGAAGTCATTCCGTTCCTCTTTCGGAATCAACGCAGTATATTCAGTAAAGGTCATGCCCTCTTCCACACCGGATGTATCCTGAAGGTTAAAATAGAGCGTAGCTCTGTTTCCCAGTATCGTTACAGCCACAAATATGACGGCAATAATAATCAGCGTTTTGGTTTTCATAGTATCCTCCTGCCACCGCAATTCTCGACATTTATTTTACAACATTCTTCACTTTGCGTCAACAAAACTTTCCGTAAAATACTTTTCCAGTCAAGCCTCCAGCCGCATTTGAATATCCGAATCTTCTCTTTTCAAGTCCACCAATAAGAATCGCCGCCCGAAGGCGGCGATTCTTATTGGTGGACTTGAGGAGATTCGAACTCCCGACCCCCACAATGCGAATGTGGTGCGCTCCCAACTGCGCTACAAGCCCATAAACTATGGAAATTATACTTCCGCTTCCGTAGTTTGTCAAGCATCCTTTGCAGCGACAATAAACGGTCTGTGGGAATCCCCACAGACCGTAATCCTGATTTTTTTACGAAAATGTCAAGGTTTCTTCCAATCGGTAGTTAAGACCATAGGTAACACCGTCGATGGTGTGGCTCTTCTCCATATACATTCCCATGGCAACGGGAAGACCCGTTTGCAGATCCACAGTAAGATAACCGCCGGCTTTATGGTTCTCTGCAGATTCTGCCAAGACATCCAAATCCACCTGCAGCACATCTTTCAAATGCAGGGTCATCATTTCCCGGAAGGCTGTACTGCCGCCCAGCTCCAAGCGAAGCAAATTCCCCTCTGTCTGCACAGAGGCATCCTGGAGATATTTTACCGCCAGCAGCCCGGAAAGGACGGTATCTTCACAGTACTGACGCATGGAATCCGCAGTGACACTGCCGTTTTGCACCGGGTCACTGCCATTGACACTTACCTGATAGATCTGATTTTCAAACCGTTCCCTTTGACTGCTTTCCGTGATGACACCACGGTTGTTGGAAAGTTTGGAGTCGTTCAAAACCGCCGCAGTCAAAGAATTGCCCCGTCCAAGGAAAGAAATATGGCTATTTCGCTCGTAGGAAAGAGGTACTGCTTCACTGGTAATAGTTTCCGTCAGTTGGCATGTTACACTTTGCGCGCAGTACACATCCGCCACCACCTGCACCAGTCGGCAGGGAGTATCCAGGTCAGATAACCACACACCGATTCGTCCTTGGGTATCCTGAATTCCGCCCAGATCCATCTGTTCCGGTACAGAAACCCGGACTGTGACAGAAAGAGAATACTCTGCCGTCCCTTTTCGGTATTTCGCCTCATAGGTGGTCTGTAAAAGCTGACCATGGTTGTTAAATTCCGCCTGTCCGGAAGCTTCCAGCAGCTGCCCTTCCCCCACCCAGGCTTCCAGGTAGCGGGGACCCGAAAACAGGATCATGTCTGCGTTTTCACCGTAAGTAATCGTATCATAGAGAGCCGGGGTCAGAAGCGCCGGGGGAATCTGCCGGGAGACAAAGGCCTCCGGGCTTTGGTTTGCCCAAAAATAGCTGTCATTTACCGTAGCATAGGCCTTGTCCCCGTAGTAGAACTCCCCGTAACTGCACCGATAGTAACCGAAATCCAGGGTCTCCTCCACCTTGGCCTGCATCCCATCCTGGGCATAGCCCTGGTAGGAAGCTCTGCCGGTGACCTGCTTTGTGAAGGTGTTCTCCCCCACAGTCCGGGTCTCCTCTAGGGTATAATCCAGCATCAGGTTTTCCGCAGACTCTGTGGCTTTCTTAGCTGACGCATAAAACGCCCCGGCATTGATGGGCTTTTCGGTCTGTGTCGGCTCTGTTTGGGGTTTGGTACAGCCTGCCACTAACCCCAGCAGGGCAACCAAAAGCCATACAACGCAAAAATTTTTCATAGGCCGGCCATTGTTCGGGCCATAGCCAAAGTCACCCGGGCGCAGCGATCTGCGGCAATGGCTTCAAAAGCAGGGTAATCCATTTCCGCGCTGTTGTCCGCCTTGTCGGAAATGGCCCGAATAATCACAAAAGGAATGCCATTGCGGTAGGCGGTGTGGGCGATGGATGCGCCCTCCATTTCCGCGCAGACAGCCTGGGTATCCCCGATGATCTTATCCTTCTGTTCCCGAGAGCAGATGAACTGGTCACCGCTGGCCACACGACCGATGCGGGTGTGACCGGGATTGACAGCTTCTGCAGCGGCATAGGCGCTCTGTACCAGGTTTTCCGTTGCCGGGAAGGCAATGACATCCAACCCAGGCACCTGTCCAATGGGACGGCCCCAGAACCGCAGGTCAAAATCGTGGTGGATGGCATCCCGGCTGATGACCAGGTCACCAATATCCAGCTTTGCATCCAGAGAACCGGCAATGCCGGTATTCACCACTGCCGTTACCGAGAAGCGATCAATCAGCAGCTGGGTACACATGGCGGCATTGATCTTACCCACACCGCACTGCACCACCACCGCAGGGGTTCCCTCCAGGATGCCCTCGCAGAACTCCATACCGGCCCAGCAACTTACGATTTTGTTTTCCATTTTTTCTTTCAGCAGCGCCACTTCCACATCCATAGCGCCAATAATACCAAGTTTCATTAGAAATCTCCTTACTCCGGGTAGACCAGCCGATCTTCCGGGATATTTTCCAGCAGGGCACCATAACGGCTGCCCCAGTAATTTGCCATAGGCAGATTCATATCCAAATAGTTACCGCAGTCCCTGGCACTGGCACCGGGAACCTCGCCCCGGAAGTCCCGGACAAACAGGAAGCAGTTTTGCACCAAGCCCAAAATATCCCGGGAAGTATAATCTCCTGCCAGCAGCAAATAGAAGCCGGTGCGGCAGCCCATGGGGCCAAAGTAAAGCACCTTGTCTTTCCAGGCAGGTTCATTGCGCAGATAGGTAGCCGCCAAATGCTCGATGGTGTGCATCTCGGCGGTGTTCATCACCGGCTCTTCGTTGGGACTGGTAAGCCGCAGGTCGAAGGTAGTGACCGTTTCTGCACCCACCTTGTCCTTCCGGGACACATAGAGTCCCGGCTGTAACTTAATATGGTCAATGGTAAAACTTGTGATCTTTTCCATAATACGCTCCTGTTTATTTATTACTGCAATTGGCTGCATCAATGGCAATGGTCAGCAGAAGTCCGGGGATCTCATCTGAGGCATTGCTGTATTCCAACACATAGGTGTCTCCCCAACGGAACAGCTCTTTGGACACCGCAAGCACCTGCTTTTCTCCCTGGTAAGCCTGGTAATCCCAGCCAAGCATATCCCCTTCCACTTCCCAATTACAGAAATCCACATGATACCGGGGTTTGAAAAAGGAAAACTCCCGGCAAATCGCACCCACAGGAATACCGTCAATGACGATCTCAAACTTAGGAAGGAATGTCAGCAGCTTTTGGTGGATGGAGCCAACCTCCCGGCCGGTACGTTTATCATATACATGAATCTGATGTCCAAAAGAGAACATCTCTGCCTTCACAAAGTACCGGGCCTCATCGTATTGGTCATAAACATCATAAGTATCCGACCAGGAAAACACCCGTTGTTTGATTAACAACTGCATAGCACCATCTCCTTATAGGATGGTACTATCATACCTTAAAACCCCGCCAATTGCAAGAAAAATGCACCTCAACCGGCTGTTGTGCAGCTTTCAACTGTCCGTTGACAGAAATTTCTTCCAATATTAACGAATATTTGATAGCTTTTCTTCCCGATTTATGGCATGATATAATCAGAAAACATAAGGAGGCATCAATATGGAACAAACCCTCGGAAATCGGATCGCAGAAAACCGGAAACGATTGGGACTTACCCAGGATGCTTTGGCAGAAAAGCTGGGTGTTACCGCCCAGGCCGTCAGCAAGTGGGAAAATGACCAATCCTGCCCGGATATTACCACCCTGCCCAAGCTGGCGGATATTTTCGGGATCTCTACTGACGCGCTGTTAGGCCGCGAAAACCTGAAAGTCCATACTGCAGAAGTCGTTGACGATGCCGATCCCCAGGACGAAGAAAAAGGCAACTGGGAATTTCATTGGGAAGGCGGACGAAAAGGCGGTATCTTCTTTGCCCTCTTCGTGATTCTCACCGGCAGTCTGATGATTCTGGCCCGGACAATGGAGCTGGGCGTTTCCCTTTGGAGTCTGGCCTGGCCCAGCTTTTTGCTATGCTTCGGCATCCATCAGCTGACGAAAGAGTTCTCCTTTGCCGGAATCATCAGCACCCTGATCGGCGGTTACTTTATTGTAGACAATCTGGGTATTTGGGAACTATCCTTCAGCAGTCAGCTGATCTTCCCCGGCATTGTGGTTCTGTTTGGTATCAGTCTGTTGGTAGACGCCTTAAAAAAACCGAAAAAGCCGAAATTCCGCTTCTCCCACAAGGGTGGCAAATCCGGAGAGAATACAAGAAAAAGCACCTGTACCTGCGAAAATGACACCTTCGCCTGTGAGCATGCTTTTGGAGAGAATAACCACTACATTCCCCTTCCCCAGCTGCGCCACGGAAATATCGACTGTTCTTTCGGTGAGCTTACGGTAGATCTTTCCGGTTGTGAGACCGTGGCCCCGAATTGCAACATTCTTGCAAACTGCGCCTTTGGCGAACTGAACTTGTTGGTTCCCAAAAAGTTCCAGGTAGAACCCAACAGCAGCACCAGCTTTGCCAGTGTCAACATTCTGGGTCAGCCTGACTCGGTACCCTCGGGCACCATCTTGCTGGATGCCAATGTCAGCTTCGGTGAGATCGAGATCCGGTATGTGTAATCGATAAATTGCCATTTATCGAGTAGTTGCAATAGAGCGATTGCCCTCCCCAAAGGGGAGGGCAATCGCTTGCGGTGGGAGAGGTTATAACCTCTTCCGGCAAAAATCGGCTAAAACGCCGGTTTTTGCCACCTTCCCCAAAGGGGAAGGCTTAGTGGCTACGCCGCTGTGCCCTATCGCATCTGCCCGATAAACGAAAATTGGCAATCTAAAAGCCCGCTTCGGCGGGCTTTTTTTCATAGGATTGACACAAAGTCCGGTTTCGTGGTAACATATATTTATCACACGAAGGAGCTGATTCCATGGCTGACCAGTATTCCCGCACCCGGCTGTTGCTGGGGGATTCGGGTATTGAAAAACTTCGCAACGCCCATGTGGCTCTGTTTGGTTTGGGCGGCGTCGGTGGATACGCGGCTGAGGCCCTGGCCCGAGCCGGCATCGGTAAGATGGATTTAATCGACAACGACACCGTAAGTCTGACCAATTTGAATCGCCAGCTGCTTGCCACCCACAGTAGCATCGGCCAGTACAAGGTTGATGTGGCTGCCCGACGGATTCATGATATTGACCCTTCCATTGAAGTGCGCACCTTCCCGGTGTTTTACCTGCCGGAAACCGCAGATCAATTTGTTTTTTCTCAATATGACTATGTGCTGGATGCCATTGACACCGTAACCGGTAAGCTGGCACTGATCGCCCAGGCCAAGGCCGCGGGGGTTCCCGTCATCAGCTGCATGGGCACAGGCAACAAACTGGATGCCACCGCCTTCCGGGTTGCTGACATTTCTAAGACCTCCGGCTGCGCTCTTGCCCGGATCATGCGTAAAGAATGCCAAAAGCGGGGCATCAAGGGCGTTAAAGTGGTCTATTCGGAAGAATTGCCTTTAGACCCCACCCAATCCCCTCTTGACCCGCCCGAGCCACCGGCAGAAGGTTCCAGCCGTCGCTCCCTGCCGGGCTCTGTATCCTTCGTTCCCGGTGCTGCGGGACTGATTTTAGCCGGAGCAGTTATTCAGGATCTTGTAAGCAGCGTGTAATATTCATTACTTTTGTATATATACAAGCGGTTGTATGGTTTGCAATCGCTTGTTTTTATTCATTTATGCATTTTTTATCCTACTTTTTGTGAAAATTCCCAATTTTAAGGGGATTTATTTTCTGAATCATTGTGCATTTTTGCACTTGACTATGAATAATATACGCAGTATAATTCACTCATAAATCTTGCTCGACCACGAGCTGAATAAGGAGAAATGTAAAATGAAAAAGGTAATCGCATTTTTGCTTTGCGCACTGATGATCGCATCCATGTTCGCCGGCTGTACCGCTGCTGAGAAGAAGGGCCCCGGCAAAAACACCTACAACCTGAAGACCGTCAAGGAAGGCTACCTGACCGTTATCACCTCCCCTGACTACGCACCCTACGAGTTCTACGCACTGGATGCCAACAAGAACCCCACCCTGGCCGGCTTCGACATGGCTCTGGCGCAATACATCGCTGACTACCTGGGTCTAACCCTGGAAGTCGTCCCCATGGACTTCAACGGTATCGTTGGTGAGATGGGCGCAGGTAAGGCTGACCTGGCTCTGGCCGGTCTGTCCCCCGATCCCGACCGTATGGAAAAGATGGACTTCTCCGATTGCTACTACGAAGGCAAGCAGGCCTTCATCACCGTTTCCTCCAAGGCTTCCATGTTCACCGACCTGGCTTCCACCAACAAGGAAAGCGTCAAGATCGCTGCTCAGACCGGTACCATTCAGATGGAACTGGCTGAAGAGTTCAGCCCCAACGCACAGATCACCCAGCTGACCAAGGCTACCGACATCATCGCTGAGCTGATCTCCGGCAAGCTGGACGGCGCTTACATCGAGTGGGATGTGGCTGTGGCCTACAAGCAGAACTACCCCGAGCTGACCATCGTCTGCGAAGTTCCTTACGAGGCTGAAGGCAATGTCATCGGTGTGGCCAAGGGCAACGCTGACCTGCTGAAGTATGTCAACGAGGCACTGAACAAGTGTGTCGACGAAGGCACCTTCGCACAGTTCGTAAAGACTGCTTTGGAGCAGGCTGCCGGCGACAACTACCAGGGTCTGCTGGGCGAAGACGGTAAGGTTCCCACCGAATAATTGGAATAACAAAA
>JAGBTV010000087.1 GCA_017631155.1 Oscillospiraceae bacterium
TAATCCACCAGGTGTCAAGGAATAAAACTTGACGGGAGGGATTTTTGTGGACGCATTGGAGATGTCGCTGCTGTTTGATTACTACGGCGGAATGCTTACGGACAAACAAAGAGAGTGCTTTGATATGCGCCATAATCAGGACCTTTCCTTGGGCGAGATTGCCCAGGCTTTGGGTGTCAGCAGACAGGCTGTCTGCGATAACCTGACCCGTACAGAGGCGCTGCTTCGTCGGATGGAGGAAAATGTAGGTTGTGTCAGCCGGGATCTTCGTACCCGGAAGGCTCTGCGGAGAATCGCAGAAGCAGCCCGTTCCTTACAGGGACATCCTGATGCCCATGTGGCAAAGCAAGCTGAAAGCATCCTTTCTGCCGCACAGGAACTTGAGGAGTAAACTATGGCATTTGAAGGCTTAACTGAAAAGATTGCGGCAACCTTCAGAAAGCTTCGTGGCAAAGGCCGTCTGAAAGAGGCCGATGTAAAGGAGGCTATGCGGGAGATCCGCATGGCACTGCTGGAAGCTGACGTCAGCTACAAGGTGGTAAAGGACTTTACCAAAACCGTCACAGAGCGCTGTGTTGGCAGCGATGTTTTAGAATCTTTGACGCCTGCCCAAATGATCGTGAAGATCGTCAATGAAGAGCTGTGCAAGCTCATGGGCAGCGATATGAAACATATTACCATCAATCCCAATGGCCCAACTGTGGTTATGTTGGTAGGTCTGCAGGGTGCGGGTAAAACCACCAACGGCTCTAAGCTGGCAGGCCTGATGAAGCGCCAGGGTAAAAACCCGCTGCTGGTTGCCTGTGATATCTACCGTCCCGCTGCCATTCAACAGCTGAAGGTTTGCGGAGAAAAGCTGGGCATCCCGGTGTTTGAAAAGGGTCAGATCGACCCGGTCAGCATCGCCAAAGAAGCAGTGCTCTACGCCCGTCAGCACGGTCATGACATGGTGTTTTTGGATACCGCCGGCCGGCTGCATGTGGATGAAAAACTCATGGAAGAGCTGAAAAGCATCAAAGCCACCGTAAAGCCCGATGAGATCATGCTGGTTGTGGATGCCATGACCGGTCAGGACGCGGTGAATGCCGCCCAGAGCTTCCACGAATGGCTGGATATCGATTCCGTCATGCTCAGCAAGCTGGACGGCGATGCCAGAGGTGGTGCGGCTCTGTCTGTTCGGGCGGTCACCGGAAAACCCATTAAGTTCTGCGGTATCGGTGAAAAGCTGGAGGATATCGAGGCTTTCCATCCGGACCGGATGGCATCCCGGATTTTGGGCATGGGCGATGTACTGAGCCTCATCGAGAAGGCAGAAAAGGCCTTCGATGCCAAAAAGGCAGCCGAGATGGAGGAAAAACTTCGTTCCAATAAATTCACCCTTCAGGATTTCTATGACCAAATGGTGCAAATGAAATCCATGGGTTCCATGCAGGATCTCTTGGCAAAGCTGCCCGGTGGTGCCGGCATGAAGGATCTGAAGGTGGATGAAAAGGCCTTGGTTCGTACCGAGTCCATTATCCTGTCCATGACCCCTTATGAACGGGAAAATCCCCAGGTCATCGCAGCTTCCCGGAAGCGTCGTATTGCGGCAGGCTCCGGTGTCAAGGTGGAGGATGTAAACCGACTGCTCAAATCCTTTGAGCAGATGCAAAAGATGATGAAGCAGCTCACCGGTTCCGGTATGGGCAAACGGATGAAGCGCTTGGGTCGCTTAGGCGGCTTTGGTGGCGGCTTCCCCGGTTTCTAACAGGTTCGTTAAAAGCAAATTGCTTTTCGATATCAATTTTTTTAGATAAAATTTGGAGGTGAAACTCATGGTTAAGATCAGACTGAGAAGAATGGGTGCAAAGAAGGCTCCTTTCTACCGTATCGTTGTTGCTGACGCTCGCAGCCCCCGTGACGGCCGTTGCATCGAGGAGATCGGCACTTACAACCCCCTGCTGGAGTCCGGCAACATCACTGTCGATGCCGAGAAGGCACAGGCATGGATCAAGAACGGCGCTCAGCCCACCGACACTGTTCGCGGACTGCTGAAGAAGGCTGGCGTGCTGTAAGATCCCTAAAGGAGAAAGCACAATGAAGGAACTTTTGCTGTATATGGCAAAGAATCTGGTGGATGATCCCGAATCTGTCACCGTCACCGAAATCGAAAACGAGGACGGCAAGGTGCTGGAGCTGCGTGTTGCAGAAAGTGACATGGGCAAAGTGATCGGTCGCCAGGGTCGGATCGCCAAGGAGATCCGTACCATCATTAAGACTGTTGCTCAGCGCACAGGCGAACGGGTAACTGTCGAAATTATGGATTAAACGGTTGTGCGTGGCGAAAGTCACGCATTTTCCGTTTCGAGGTGTATTATGAAGCTCCAATTTATTGAAGCCGGTGAGATCGTCACCACCCACGGCGTGAAGGGTGAAGTCAAGGTTCTGCCCTGGCTGGACTCTCCGGAGGATCTTTGTGATTTTGATCGCTGCCGCATCGGCGGTGCAGACTATACTATCGAAAGCTGCCGTGTGCAGAAAACCTGCAACCTGGTGAAGCTTTCCGGTATCGACACTATGGAAGATGCCCAGGCTATGCGCGGCAAGGTGATCGAACTTTACCGGGAAGACATCGACGATGAAGTAATCTTTGCAGCCGAACTTATCGATATGGAGGTTTACTGCGAAGGTCAGCAGATCGGTGTCATCCGGGAGGTTTTGGATTACCCCGGAAACTCCGTGTATGTGGTCAAGGGTCAGTATGAATATATGATCCCTGCGGTGAAGCAGTTTATTCTCTCCACCGATATGGAAAACAACCGGATGCAGGTCAAGCTGATCGAGGGAATGCGCAGCGATGAGAATTGACATTATGACCCTGTTTCCCGAGTCGGTGGGGGATGTGCTCAGCGACAGCATCCTGGGCCGCGCCCAGGATCGGGGCATCATCCGTATCGAAGCCCATCAGATCCGGGACTATACTGCCAACAAGCAGAACCAAACCGATGATTATCCCTACGGCGGCGGCCGGGGGGCGGTGATGACCGCAGACCCGCTGTACCGTTGTTGGGAAGCCATCTGCGAGGAAGCGGCCGGCCCGGTGCATACCATCTACCTCAGCCCCTGCGGTAAGACCTTTAAGCAGGCAGATGCTATCCGTCTGAGCCAAATGGACAATTTGATTCTGGTTTGCGGCCACTATGAAGGCATCGACCAGCGGTTTATCGACGAGTGCGTGGATGAAGAGATCAGCTTGGGCGACTTTGTGCTTACTGGCGGTGAGATCGCAGCCATGGCAGTGACCGACGCGGTGTGCCGCATGGTGCCGGGCGTTTTGGCAGATCCGGAGTGTTTTGAGGATGAAAGTCATTTTAACGGCCTTTTGGAGTATCCGCAGTATACCCGCCCGGCAGTTTGGCACGGACGGGAGATTCCTCAAATTCTCACCTCCGGCAACCATGAAAAGGTTCGCCAGTGGCGCAGAAAGCAATCCCTCCGTCGCACCCGGGAGCGCAGACCCGATATGTATGAAAAGCTGGATCTTAGCTCCAAACAGGATCAAAAACTGCTGAAGGAAATGGAACAGGAGGATCGGGAGCATGGAACTGAAACTGGTTCCGGTAACGGAGCATAACTGGCGCAAAGCGACCTTCCTGACTACCGATCCCGAAAGAAAGATCCCTTTGGATGAGCAGTGGATCGCCAACAATGCTTTCTCGTTACTGCAATGCTGCTACGATAAAGATTGGGATTGCCGCATCATGATGGACGGGGAAACAGCGGTTGGTTTTGTGTTCTACGGCTATGACCGGGATACCGATCATTATTTGCTTTGCCGCTATATGATCGATGTGGAGCATCAGGGGAAAGGCTACGGAAAGGCTTTTTTACCGCTGGCAGTGGAGCTGATCCGCAGCCAGTACGGCTGTCGGGATGTTTATACCTCCGTTCATGACGATAATGACCATGCACTCCATTTGTATACGAGCTTTGGATTTGAGAGAACGGAAGAAATGGACGCCGAAGAAAGAGTCTATGTCCTTCGCGGCTAAAAGCTGTTTACACCCACCGAATCACGGTGGGTGTTGCTTTTTTGTCCCCAATACGGTAAAATCAAATTGCCATTTCTCGGTGAGTTGCAAATTTTAAAAACCTTGTCATCCCGAGTATAGCGAAGCGATTTTGGATAGGATGCTTGCCGGTGGCAAGCATACCATAATTTCGCGAAGCGGAATCGAGGGATCTTTTCGCTGAA
>JAGBTV010000088.1 GCA_017631155.1 Oscillospiraceae bacterium
CTCCCTCAAAACGAGGGAGCCAAGGGCGGCTACGCCGCCAAGTTCTAACCAACTGTTCGAGAAATGGCAATTTGTTGGGAAGCGAGTTTTTTTCGAGAATGACTACAAACAGGATTGTCAAATTCGAAAGAATATGCTATAATGCGGCATAACTATACGAATAAGGAGGGTGATGTGTATGATACTCGGAAAGCACATCAACCGGTACTACCTGCGGTATGCCGGCTGGCTGATCCTGGGTCTTCTTTCCCTGGTCATGGTGGACTATCTGCAGCTGGAAATCCCTAAGCTCTACGGCATGGTGGTCAACGGCATGAACATGGGTTATGTGGAGCTGGATGGGGAGCGGTATGATTTTACAGTGGAGTTTTTGCTGGATCACATCTGCATGCCTATGGTGAAGATCATTTTGGCTATGGTCTTTGGTCGCTTCCTGTGGCGCATCTGCTTCTTCGGCAGCGCTGTGAAGCTGGAGGAAGACCTGCGTAATCGGATGTTCAGTCATGCCAAGGAACTGAGCCGGGAATACTATCAGGTGAACAAAGTGGGCGACCTCATGAGCCTGTTCACCAACGATCTGGATACGGTGCAGGAGTGCTTCGGCTGGGGCGTTATGATGCTCTTTGACGCGCTGCTGCTGGGCATTCTCGCTGTGGTGAACATGTGGCATATGGATCCGCTGCTGACTGTCCTGTCTTTGATCCCTATGGCCTTCCTGCTGGCTTCCGCTACGGTGGTAGGCCGCAGTCTTATGCGCAAGTGGGATATCCGTCAGGAAGCTTACTCCAAGCTGTCGGACTTTTCTCAGGAAAGCTTCTCCGGTATCGCGGTCATCAAGGCCTTCGTAAAGGAAGGCAAGGAACTGTGGGCATTTAAGAAGCTGAATGTGGAAAACGAAAAAGCCAACATGGATCACACCAAGGCATCGGTACTGTTCCGGGTGCTGGTGACTATGTTTGTGGAAAGCGTCATCTGCATCATTCTGGGCTACGGCGGCTACCTGGTTTATCTGGATAAATTCAATGCCGGTGAGCTTTTGGAGTTTATTGGCTACTTCAACGCAGTCATTTGGCCCATTATGGCGGTGTCGGAACTCATCGACATGTCCAGCCGCGGCAAGGCATCCCTTGCCCGCATCAGCGAGCTTTTGGATGCCGAGGTGACGGTGAAGGATCAGCCCGGGGTAGAGGAGCTGCAGGATGCTAAGGGTAAGATCGAGTTTAAGAATCTGACCTTCCAGTATCCCGACGGAGAGTTCCCGGTATTGCAGGATGTTTCCTTTACCATCGAACCCGGCGAAAGTGTGGGCCTGGTGGGCAAGACCGGCTCCGGTAAGACCACCTTGGTGGATCTGATCCTCAGAATTTACAATGTGCCGGATGGTACGGTGTTCCTGGATGATCGGGATGTCAATACACTTTCCATCCAGTCTGTCCGGGGGGCCTGTGCCTATGTACCCCAGGACAACTTCCTGTTCTCCGACACCATTGAAAACAACATCGCTTTCGGTGTGGACACCCACCGGCAAGAAACGGTGGAACGGGCCGCCAAGCTGGCGGACATCCACAGCAACATCCAGGAATTCAGCAAGGGCTACGGCACCATCCTGGGTGAACGGGGTGTCACCGTATCCGGCGGACAGAAACAGAGAATTTCCATCGCCCGGGCTTTGATGAAGGATGCTCCCATCCTGATTTTGGATGACAGCGTCAGCGCGGTGGATACCAAGACCGAACGGAATATCCTGGAGAATCTGCACAACACCCGGCAGGGCAAGACCACCATCCTCATTGCCCACCGGATCTCCACCATTGAACGGATGGACAAGATCCTGTTCGTGGAGGATGGCCGCCTTGCGGCGGTGGGTAAGCATACCGAGCTGTATGAAACCTGCCCGGCCTATCAGAAGATGGTAGACCTGCAGCGGCTGGAAGAGGAAGGAGGCGCCAACAATGGTTGATTTCGTGCTGGAATACCTGCCGGTGATCATTGTGGCGGCGATCATCGGTGCGTTTACCGTAGCTTTCCTGCTGGCCTATGCCGCGTTGCGGAAGCACAAGGAAGAGCTGGAAGACAACGAGCGTAAGCTGACGGATAAGGAGATCGTTGTCCGATTGCTGCGCTATGCCAAGCCCTATTGGAAGAGCTTTGTGGGTGTGTTCTTCATCATGCTCTTTTCCATCGTTTTTGAGCTGGTGTCCCCGGCTCTGATTGGTGACATCCAAAAGCTGATTAAAGAGCCCTTCCAGCTGAAGGATCTGTACATCCGGGTCATTGCCTACGCGGTAATTTTGGTGATCTCTCTGGTATGTACTTATCTGCAGGCTATGGTTTTGCAGAAGACCGGTCAGAAGATCCTGTCGCAGATCCGGCTGGATGTGTTTACCCACATCGAAAGTCTCAGCCATGAGCAGCTGAACAATATCCCCGTGGGCAAGCTGGTGACAAGAGTTACCAACGACCCCAACCGGATTTCCTTCATGTTTACCAACATCCTGGTGACCCTGGTGAAAAACTCCATGGTGGTGGTAGGCGTTTTGGTGGCCATGTTGCTGATGAACTATGCCCTGACGCTGCTGGTTCTGTGCTTTGTGCCTTTCGTGGTGCTGTTTACCATGATCTTCCGGAAGTTCTCCCGTCGGGTCCATCGGCAGGTGACCAATGCCACCACCGACATTAACACCTATCTGTCGGAAAACTTAAGCGGCATGAAGATCACCCAGATCTTCAACCGGGAAGACAATAAGCTTTCCGATTTCACCCAGCGCAGCGCCAAGCTTCGCAAGGCCAAGAACAACCGGATGTATGTGTTCGGTGTGTTCCGTCCCATGGTGTATATGCTGTTTGTGTCCAGCCAGATGTGTCTGTTCTATTTTGGCGCCAAGGGCTACATTCAGAACACCAAATTGTTGGGACAGGTGGTGGACAGCACCATCCTGGTAGCCTTCTATATGTATATCTCCCGGTTCTTTAACCCCATCCAGACCCTGGCGGAGCAGTTTGACATGCTGCAGCAGTCCTTTGCCGGCGCGGAAAAGATCTTTGGTATTTTGGACATCGTGCCTGCAGTGGTGGATGAGCCGGATGCCATCGAGCTGGAGGAAATCCGGGGCGAGATCGAGTTTAAGGATGTTTGGTTCCAGTATAAGCCCGACGAGTGGGTGCTGCAGGGCGTGTCTTTCCATGTCCAGCCCAAGCAGACGGTGGCTTTCGTGGGTTCTACCGGTTCCGGTAAGACCACCATTCTTAGCCTCATCTGCCGCAACTATGACATTCAGAAGGGTCAGATCCTCATTGACGGCATCGATATTAAGAAGATTAAAATTTCTTCTTTGCGCCGTCATTTCGGTCAGATGCTGCAGGATGTGTTCCTGTTCTCCGGTGATATCCGCAGCAACATCGTCCTGCGAAAAGACGATGTGACAGACGAGGAAGTGATGCAGGCTTGCCGGTATGTCAACGCCGATTCCTTCATTAACAAGCTGGAACACGGCCTGGATGAAGTGGTGCGGGAACGGGGCAACAACTTCTCGGCCGGACAGCGGCAGCTATTAAGCTTTGCCCGGACGATCCTGCATAAGCCCAGCGTCATGATTTTGGACGAGGCTACCGCCAACATCGATACGGAAACCGAGATCCTGATCCAGGATTCTTTGGAGAAGATGAAAAATATCGGTACCATGCTGATCGTTGCCCACCGCTTAAGTACCATTCAGCACGCGGACAACATCATCGTGCTGTCCCACGGCAAGATTTTGGAGCAGGGCAGCCATCAGGAGCTGCTGCATAAGCGGGGTCGGTATTACGATCTGTATACCCTCCAGTTCCAAAAGGAACAGCTGAAGGGCGAATAAAACAAAAACCAAGGCAGAAGCTTCTGCCTTGGTTTTTTTGTGGGGTGAATTGCCGATTCTCGTTTATCGCTCTGTTTCAAACTACCACCTATGTTGTCATCCCGACTAAGCGAAGCGCATGGAGGGATCTTTTCGCTGCCGTTTTTCCAAAGTGTGTAGATTTCTCGACGCGCTACGCTTGCTCGAAATGACAGACTTGGGTGGGTAACAGCCCGATAAATCATAATTTGTTGTGTGGCGGTCTTGCTTGCTTTTGGGCAAGCAGTGAGATCTTGGATAAATAGGAAGAGGGTCTGTTGCCAATTACAACAGACCCTTAACTTATGGGTAGAATACAGTTTGCTTTTAAGGAAAGGGTTACAAAAGAAGATTACCCATCCTTCCTTCCCCATATGGCTTTTATAATCATAATGATAATGCAGGCAGGTGTAGCAATATAAAATAGGAAATTTGCAAAATTTAGGGTAGAGTCCAAGCTGCTTGACAGAATTGGTGTGGCAAATGTGAGAATATTATCTATAGTCATATCTGTTTCTTATCTCCGATCAATTTGAATAATATAAACTTCATAGCATTCTTCGCACATATGGGAGCCTTCTTTAAACTCTCCATCCGAAACATTCACAGACCGAAGAGGACTGACATGATCACAAGCGGGACACACAGGGTAGAAAGAGACGGATGCGGTCCCGGTATAGTCAACTTTTGCATTTTTTCCTTTGGCACTTTTCTTAAAAATGCACCCTGTGCAAAGAATGCATAAAGATAGGATTATAGCAATAAATGCGCTTAACTTTTTCATTTTAACTCTCCTTTTTATACTTATGCTAAAATTAAATTGATCTACAACTCCACTAATCGACCTTACATCTTCGGTGTTGTATCCTAACAATTTTTCTTATGTCGCTTCTTGTACTGGATGAAACAATATTGCTTGGTTTGTCCCACATGAATGGCAAAAACACATTTTCATTTAGGTGTGCTATTATTCCGTAACACAGCCTTTCGATCATGCTGTTGCAGAGAAAAAACCGTCAATATCCGTCCACATTTTCTCCAACATGTCCAGGTGCACAGTAGAACCCTGTAACGCCGCAAATGGATATTTTTGAGGTGCAGAGCAGAAGATATATTGTCAACTGTGGCATCTAACTCAGATTACTTACTAGAGCTATTTAAAGTTGAGAAGCAGGAAAGAAAAAATTCAAGATCCATTTTTGATTCTTCCGTATAAAAGTTAATCCGAATTAAATACCCATCTTTAATTCTGCAAAGCATATAGCGCTCATATGTTTTGCCAAACGATGTTGTTTTCTCATAGTATTGCAGATATGTTTCTTCTAAAAAAGTGACTTCCTTTTCGGAGTGGGCCACAACTTCTATTTTATACTTTTCATAAAAGCTTTGGCTCTCTTTATTCAGCTCAGCTACACAGTCTTTTACAGTTAGTGTTTTGTCATTCAAGGGGTCTACAACAAGTGTAATCGGAGTATCTGTTCCATCTAGCCACTTGAACTCCATTTCTATTATCTCAGCATATGGGTCGTTTTGCTTTTTTGCCTCATTGAACTGTTTTGTAATTTCTATAGACTCGTTTGTTGTTTTGAATTTATTCCCCTTAGAAAACGACAAGTTAAGCCATTCGCTAGTATATCCATTTACCGTCCATTTGCCCGGCTGATAACCTGTCGAAACTGTTATATCTGTGGTATTAGGCGGAATTGTTAGTGTGCTTGTGCTACCACAAGCAGAAAGAACAGTTACCAATAAAAATACTGCAAGGATTACGACTATTATCTTTTTCATTTCTATCTCTCCTTTATAGTGAATATTTGGTTCAAAAATACAAGTGCCGATGTATCCAAAACCAGAACACCAACATATTAGCGAATTTTTCGCTAAATGTCAATAGCGAAAAATTTTCTAAGGTATAATAACATTATCCTAAAAAGATGGTGGTGTGGATATGCCTTATTACCGCAGGATTCGGGATTTAAGAGAAGACAAGGACTTGTCTCAGGCAAAAATGGGAGAGATCCTGTCTTGCAGTCAGCGTGTTTACAGCAACTATGAGCGAGGCGATATTGATATCCCCACTACCACATTGATAAAAATTGCAGATTTTCATAAAGTATCCGTTGACTATCTTCTGGAAAGAACAAACAACCCTAAACTGCATAAGTAAGAGCAGACTGATGTTGCAGTCTGCTCTTTTTATAAGTTGAAATAGGAAAATGACATGGTATAATATTTGTGGTGATAAAAATGGAAATGCCGCAAAGAAAGCCAAACCGAATCAAAGAGTATGATTACAGCCAAGAGGGTAGCTATTTTGTGACGATTTGCACCCAAGACAGGAAGAAGATGCTGTCAAGAATATCCGTAGGGACACCCCTCCCGGGGTGTCCGGAAAAGCCGTGGGATGATAGCGGCCACCCGGGGACGGGTGTCCCTACGACAGAATTGTTATGGCACGGCAAAGTTGCGGACAAATATATCCGGCAAATGGATGCGTTTTACGACCACCTGTCGGTTGATAAATTTGTGATCATGCCGGATCATATCCATTTGTTGATTACGATCCACGGACACCCCGGGAGGGGTGTCCCTACAAAAAGAACCTCTGAAATTGCACGGTTTGTTGGTACTTTTAAGCGGTTTTGCAATAAGAAATACGGCGAAAATATTTGGCAAGGGCGGTATTATGACCATGTGATCCGGAACCAGCAGGATTATAACGAGATTTGGGAATACATTGAAAATAATCCGCGAAAATGGATGATAACAAGGTAGGGACACCCCGAGTGGGGTGTCCCTTTGTTTACAGCGTCAGTCTGTAGATGTTTGCCATATCTTCTTCCTGCAGAACTACGAAACCGCCCAATGTGCCGTTATTTCCGTTACCGTAGGCAGCGGTATGGGCAAGGTAGGGGATGTCTTCTTCTTTGCCACCAAGCTCCTTCATGGTTTGGGGCATCCCGATGGAGCGGAGGAAATTCCGGAAGGCCCGGATGCCGGCCTTTGCGGTGATCTCCGGGTGCTGGAAGTCCATGGCGCAGCCCCAAACCCGGTTGGCAACCTGGGCAAACCGCATCACATCGTGGTGCATATTGTATTCCATCCAGGCCGGGAACACCACAGCCAAACCGGCACCATGGGCGCAGTCATACAGGGCGGAAAGCTCATGCTCCAAATCGTGGCTGGCCCAATCCTGGTCCCGGCCCACGCCGCAGCAGTTATTATGGGCCATCATACCGGCCCACATGATGTTGGCGCGGGCCTGGTAGTCGTTGGGGTTTTCGATAACCTTGGGAGCTTCGTGGATCATGGTCATCAGAAGACCTTCGATAACCCGGTCGGTGACTTCCACATCTTTGGTGTTGGTGAAATACCGTTCAAACAGGTGCGCCATAATGTCGGTGATGCCGCAGGCGGTTTGATAGGGGGGCAGGGTTTGGGTCAGGGCGGGATTCAAAATAGAGAAGGCCGGGCGGTAAGCCTCACCGCTGGCGCCCCGCTTGAACATACCCTCTTCCTTGGTGATGACAGAATCCGGGCTGCCTTCGCTGCCGGCTGCGGCAATGGTAAGGATGGTGCCGATGGGCAGCGCCTTGGTCACCGGCTTGCCCATATAGAAGTCCCAAAAGTCGCCTTCATATACCGTACCGGCGGCAATGGCCTTGGAAGAGTCGATGGTGCTGCCGCCGCCAATAGCCAAAATGAAATCCACATTTTCCCTGCGGCACAGTTCAATGCCCTGATACACAAGGCCGCTTCGGGGATTGGGCTGGACACCACCCAGTTCCACAAAGGACAGACCCTCTTGCTTCAAAGAGGTTTTTACTCTGTCCAGCAAGCCGGAGCGAACCACGCTGCCGCCGCCGTAGTGGAGCAAAACCTTGCGGCCGCCAAAGCGTTTGACATATTTGCCGGCATTGTTTTCTTCATCCTTGCCGAAAACAAAGTAGGTGGGGCTGTAAAAGGTGAAATTGTTCATGGTAACCTCCTGAAAGTGGGTTTTTCATCATTATACCATACCGGAAAGAAAAAAGACAGGCGCAAGTTGCGCCTGTCTAAAAAATTTTTAAGGCGAAGGGAGGTCGCCCCTACAATCTCTAATGAAACCGCCCGGGTTTTGTGTTTGCCGACTACGAAAAGGTTGTGCCGTTGGCCAGGCTTGCCACAAGGGAATACATTTCCTTTTCCGAACGGACAGAATAGGCTTTGTTCAGAACAGCTTGCTTTTGGGGTTCGGATAAGTGGGCGTAGCGGTTCATGGCGGCGGTGTTTTGCGCCAATGCCATACCAAAGCCTATCGGGACTTTATAGAAATCCATAAATCTTCTCCTTTTGTCGATATTTTTGCTTCGCAAAATCGATATATTTGCCTTGCGGCAAATTTGATATACCGCTTTGCGGTTCGATATGATATAGATCCCTCTTGCGCTGCAGCGCATATCGAGTGCATCGCACATATCGAGCGCAAAGCGCATATCGAAGATCCCGCAAGGGATCTATATCGACGGGCAAGCATCGCTTGCCCTATGCAGCAGCATCTAACATATTCTCAATAGACCAAAACAGAGCACAGGAATATTCTGTGGAAATTCTGAAATTTATCCCAAGTCCCGTGAAAACGGCAGAAATCTGCTGCTGAAAGTCACCGACCCGGCACTTTTGGAAGCCACCGGATCTGAAATAAAATACGAATCGCAGCAAGCTCTTGCTGCTATTCGTATGGTCAATTAAATTACACAAGGCTCTTTTTGTTTTTTAAAACGAGCCAAGCGACAAGCACAATGTTACTAAGTAGTGCAAGACTTGCAACACCGATGGCAACAACCGTAACGGTATTCACACCTTCTGCTTCAGTGATGTTACCGGAGCCTACGGGAACGCTGGCATCAGTACTGGCTTTCATTCCTGTGTCGGTATCGCCGATCCACCAGTTGTCGTTTTCACCGATAAACGGTGTCAGACCATCCTTGCCATCAACACCATCTTTACCGTCGGCACCATTTATTCCGTTGGTTACAGTAAATGTGAAGGTCTTGCCGTTGCTCAGCGTAATAGTGTAGGTATCGACATTGCCCTGTGTAGAAGTCTTTTCAATTTTTGCAATTCCGTCACCTGTTTCACCTTTGATGCCGTTAGCATCTACGCCGGTGTCGGTGTCGCCGATCCACCAGTTACCGTTTGTTCCGATATACGGAATGTAACCCTTGGCAGCATCAAGGGCTTCCTGCTTTGCTTTTGCAATCGCTGCTTCTAGTTCAGTCTTCAAGGCGGCATCGGCAGCAATATAGTTGTCCTTGGCGTTCTCCAAGGCGGTGATGGCATTTTGCAGATTTTTAATAGCTGTATTCACTGTGACGGTGTCTGCTTTTTTATCGATCACTGTCTGCAAATCAGTCTTTGCGGTATCAACCAAATCTTTTGCGACGGCAACTGCCTCGGTCTTTGCTGTAATAATGGCGTTTGTAAGTTCGATTGCTTTTTCGTCTGTATATAATTTTGCAGTGGCCTCTGCGGCGGCAATGGCAATCATCAATTCATCGACCTTGGTGTTGAGCGATGCAATATCCGCTTTTTTGTCAATAGCTGCTTGAAGATCTGCTTTAGCAGCATTCAGCATAGTTATTGCAGAAGCACAACTGTTATAATTCCAATTAGCGGATAGCAAAGGTTCGTTTGAAGATCCGATTTGTATAAACTCTTTTTCGGCTTCAGAACCCTGATACCAAACTTCCTTAAGGTCAACAGCAAAAAATGCCCAATCTTCGATGGCTTTTATATGATTGGTTAAGATGATACTTTCCAGATTGGAGCTATTCGAAAAAGCTCTTGCGCTAATGGTTTCAACGCTGGCGGGAACAGAATAACTCGCATTTTTCGAGCCGGTAGAATACCAAATCAGCGTTGTTACATTTTTGTTAAACAACACACCGTCAATTGAGGTATAATTTTGATTGTCGGCAGACACATCTATTCTTGTGAGCGCTGCACAATATGCAAAGCAAGTTTCGTCAATATATGTAACGCTTTCGGGAATGGTTATGTTTTCGAGCTTTGCACAGTCTCTAAATGCAGTATAACCAATTTGCTGCACGCCATTCGGGATTGAGACACTTGTAAGGGCTTCGCAATAGGCAAACGCGCTGCCAC
>JAGBTV010000008.1 GCA_017631155.1 Oscillospiraceae bacterium
CCGGTGGTGGTCTGATATATCAAACTGTCGTGCGGTTTCGCAGTAGCTGAGTTTTTCTCGCATCATGGTTTCTACTACCATCTGCTTGAATTCACTTGTGTACCGCTTGTTTGGTATTCCTTTAGGCATAAAAGTAGCACCCCATTTCTTAGTACAAGTATTATATCATACTTGTCTAACAAATGGGGTGCAGTTCAAAATTGCCTGTCCGGTGGGTTATATTTTGCACTATGGCTTCTATCAAGGGAGATCCTTTCCTATGTAGTTATAGAGGAATGTTTCAAAATTATAGGAGTAATAGCCAGGGGCAACAACTGTTTGTGTTTCTTTCATATGAAAGACTAAGCCTTTTACTTTATCAGAAAGTTCAATGCGCCTATCTAGCATTTCAGTTAGGGCAGCTGCAATAGCTGTTCTAAATTGGAATACGCCATTCTTATACGTCTGGATGTACTCGTTTTCAGAAAAGCGGCGGATTTTGTAGTACACATGGAGGATTTTCTTAGGAAGTGTATCTCCGAAAGCATACGGAGCAAACAAATCATAAGTACTTGCAGCAAGTTTCTCAAAAGTTTCCCGGCTAAACTCGTTTTGTAACACTTTCTCACGCTCGCTGTCAGCTAAAGTTTGAAACATCGATGCTGTAAGGCATAAGCTTTCCCATTCGTTTGAAATCTTAAGAAGATCGACAGTCTCCAGCATATCAGCTAAAGATGATTCATTTTGCTCTGTTTTTACAAAATTTCTATTTTCCATAATTATTCCCTCCTGAACGTTGATGTCATTTTATCACAAGTATAACTAATTAGCAAGAAATTACTGTTTTCGTTTCTTGGTATCACCATATTATCACGTGAGATGGGGCGAATTTGCCGCGTCCGGTGGGTTATATTTATGGCAGAAAAAGAAACGGGAGGTTTTTGCGATGAATAACAGCATAGCCATTTATGGATTTACAGAGGAGCAGCTATCCCTATTTACTGAACATATGCCGGATGGGTATTTCTACAAGAAATATGATGAAGCAGTTGGACTGATTGGCACACATTGCATTTGCAGCATCATCTGCTCTGAAGGGATTGACACCAAATCCCGGGAGTTTCTGGATAGCTTTTACCTTGATGTAGGTGAGAATGCCGATGAGCAAGTTATATGGATCGATTCTCAGACAAAGCCGCCGGAGTTGGAAGGTGTCTATTTTCATTATAATAGCCTTTCGAAACTGCTACCCGAGTTGAAAATGGTTTTGGAACGAGCTCAGAAGCATTACACAGTTCAGCAGATGTACTGCGGTGCCTATGCGTTCCTGCCTAAGCTGGGCATCGAGGAAATGCTGGAAGAAGAACTGTGGGAAGCACGGAAAAATAAATACGGAAGAGAGCCGGAGATTTTCAAACGTGTTCGCCAGGAATGGACCGCTGTTTTGGAAGTGGATGCGATTACGGAGTTGGCTGCGGTGTATGAGTTTGCGGTCTGGCTGAAACACAATAAGCACCCCTACCGACTTGGTGGAACAGCGGTGTGCGGTAAGGTCCCTTATTTGCTGGGTATCCACGATGTGAATCCGTTGCCCCCTCATCTATACTGTCCTGAATGCCAAAAGGTTATTTGGAAAGATGATTACAAGGATGGTTTTGATATACCGCCGGAAGTCTGTCCTGAGTGTGGCAGTCTAATGCATGGCGACGGGCATAACCTCGTCTGGCAGGAGTATGCAAGCTATGGCCGTGTGCCAACCTATGTGTTCTATCTGCCCAATGATATGCAGCAGCAAATTGTGGATTGGTTGGATAACCATTGGCTGCGCAAGTACATAGGTGACCAATGGGAAGCTGCCCAGCCTTACGAAGATCATCTTGCAAGAGGAAATATGCTCTTCCGGTTCGAGCTGGACCGGGATGAAATTTCCCCGGACTTCTACAGCATCAAAATTGATGCAAACAACAAAGCAGATTTGATTCAGATGGCAACCAACGATGAGTATTATCACAGAAACCCCTATCCAAAAGATATGGGAGAACTGTTGACGCAGCTTGGTTTTCGAAAAACCATTTGGAAGGAAGATGAAGTTGCCCGCAACATTTTGCTGCAGAACAAAATCTCATGGAGAAATATCCCCTCTTGTCGTGAAGAAGTATTCTTTTATCTGAAAGAGCACGACTTTATAGACAAGGATGCCTTTCGCGGCCTGAACTATGTTCGCAAAGGCAAAGGCCTGCCGGTGGTTACTGAGGATATGCGAACTGCGGAAGATTATTGGAAAGTAGACTATTTCAATCAAATCGACTGGATGCCATCAAGAGCAGTCCTACTTCAAAGACTATTTTTTGAGCTCAAAAGTCAAATTAAAGATAACCACGATTGAGGATAGTCAAAGCATATTTGGGATCACCAATTAGAGAAAGGGGTGAAGATAATGGATGAGATAATAGGTGAATTATACAAAAAGGTAAATGGCAATTATATTTATACCTGGAAATACGACTTTTATTAACGGATGAGTTTCTATCGTTTTTTACAAACCAAAAATCAGTATTTGCAGACCATAGTAAGATGGCACTTGGAGCAGCACACTTAGGGTATTCTAATACAACGAACAAATTTGAACTTGCCATTCGAGACTATTTTCTTTTTAATGGCTTGACAGCGAAGTGAATAAAACAGAAAGAATATATTTGGTGCGGTATGGAGAGCGGTAAGGGACCGCTATAATGCGAACAATGTGGATCAGAATCTAGAACAACTATTACAAGAAGACGCCGGAAAAACATCTCCAGATGAAATTGTCGCAGCAATAATATATTGCACTATTGGTGCTGAACGGCTCTGTACGGGCTTCTTTGTGTCTTGTTGCGAAAACAGGATGATTGGACGGCTGTTGCTGCGGTTAAAAGAAGTTAGAAAAACAGAAATAACAAGGAACATTAAGGTCGACCATATATAGTTAACAACTGGAATGGCATCCAATCATACCCGAATTATTGGACATATTAAATGCTATCGTATATCCTGGGGTGATGTAATATGGATTATTTATCCGCATTAAATGAAAAACAATTGGAAGCAGTAATGGCAACAGAGGGGTATCTTCGGGTAATTGCCGGCGCAGGCAGCGGCAAGACCAAACTGCTGGTCAGCCGATATGCCTATCTTGTGAAGGAGTACGGCATCAATTCTGCCAACATTCTCTGCGTGACCTTCACCAACAAGGCTGCCGGAGAAATGAAGCGGCGGATCCGCAGCCTGATCGGGCAGGAATACGACACTTCCTTGATCTGTACATACCATGGCTTTTGCGTCCGGGTGCTACGGGAAGATATTGAAAAGATATTCTATCCCAAGGAGTTCCAGATCATCGACAATGCCCAGCAGAAGGCGATCTTGGGGGATATCTATCAGAAGTTTGAACTAAAACTGGATCATGCCAGTTTTGAGAAGATCATCAAGCAGATTGCTTTCTTTAAAGCAAGGCATCGGGATTATGTAGCGAAGATGTGCTGCACGGATCATTGTCAGATCCTGCCCGAAATCGCAACAATCGACGATCAGATTATTGAGGAATTCCTGCAAAAACAGAAGCAGATCTACGCTATGGATTTCCACGACCTTTTGTACTTCGTGCTGGATATCTTTAACCGCTGTCCGGAGGTTTTGGAGAAGTGGCAGGATCGGCTGAACTATATTCAGGTAGATGAATTTCAAGATAGCTCCAACACAGAAATGGAGCTGGTGGACAGGCTCTCGGAAAAGCACAAGAACCTAATGATCGTGGGCGACCCAGACCAGAACATCTACGAGTGGTGCGGCTCTGATGTAAAGCTGTTGGTGGATTTCGATAAATCCCATATTCCCACTAAAACCGTGATTCTGAATCAGAATTACCGCTCTACACCGCAGATTCTTCGCTGCGCAAACACGCTGATTGAAAAGAATGTATTCCGGCTGAAAAAGGATTTGTTTACCAAGAGCGGTGACGGTGCGCAGGTATACCATTACCATGAAAAGAACGAGTACGCAGAGGCAGATCGAATCATCGCCAATATCCATCAGATCCGCAAAGAGACCGGCTGTAATTATGCAGATTTTGCGGTTCTGTACCGTTCCGGTTTCCTCTCCCGGGTCATCGAAAAGAAGTTCACAGAGAACGGCGTTCCTTACGAGATTTTCGGCGGTGTGAAATTCTATCAGCGTATGGAGATCCAAGATGTTATGGCATATTTGCGGCTGGTGGCTTTTGATGACGACATTTCTTTCAAACGCATCGTGAATAAACCCCGTCGGAAATTTGGTAGGATCAAACTCCAGAGGCTTCTGGCACTGCAAAAAGATGGGATATCTCTATTCCAAACTCTGCAGGACAATTTGGATGATCCCACCTTTAAGGGAAGCGGCGCACAAGGGTTTGTGGCTGTTATCAATGAGGTGCGGCAGCTGCACCAAACCATTCCCCTTTCCGAATGTGTGGAACGCATCTGCACGGACAGCGGATATGAGAAATACATCCGGGAGCTGGGAGATATGGAACGGTTTGAAAACCTGTCGGAGTTCAAGCGGATCGCTTCGGAATATGAGAATAACTTTGGCGAACAAGTATCGCTGAAAGAGTTTATCAATCAGATCTCTCTCCAATCGGAGGATGACGGCGAGGAAGCCTGCGATATGGTCAAGCTTATGACCATTCATGCGGCAAAGGGCTTGGAATTCCCCTATGTGTTTATCATCGGCTTTTCAGAAGGTATCTTCCCCTCTGCCAAGACCATTGAGGAACGGAAGAAGATGGGACTGGAAGAAGAGCGCAGACTATGCTATGTGGCAATCACCAGAGCAGAGAAACGGCTGTTTTTGTTGGACAGTGAGGGTTATACCCAAAACGGCAAACAAAAGCTCCCCTCCCGATTCCTGAAGGAGATCGGTGAGGAGAACTATATCCGCGTGGGCACCATTTCCAAAGAGCTGCAGTACAATGCTGATCGCTATGCAGCACAGCTGTATGATGAACCGGTAGTTACTCAACCCAAAACCGCAGGGACAAGAGTGACCCACCCGGCATTCGGTGAAGGCGAGATTTTGGGTTTTGGCCGAACAATAACAGCTACCGCGTAAAATTTGATAAACTGGCAAGTGAGCGGGAAATATCCGTCGATTTCTTCAACAAGCCCCGGACATTACCCCAATTACCGTCGCCTGTACCGGAGAAACCTACAGAGTTGCCGCAACCGACAGTTGAAAAGACAGAGCCGCCCAGGGAAGAATCGCCTCAACCGGCAGAAGAAAAACCATCGGAAGAAATAGCTGCCAATAACCCTTTGGATGGTTATGAGCAAGTGGATGCATTCAAACTGCAAACCAAGGAGTCTAGGCAATCCTCATCAGAAAAGAAAGAACCAGTGAACGAGCCGCAACAGCAGCCGAACCTGGAAGATTACGATAATCTCTGGAAACGGGATGATGTGCCGAAAACCGGCTGGGTCTGCACCGGTGTTACCGATTTGGGTGAGCCTGTGGGCGTGTGCGAAATGTGCGGTCACCAAATTATTCGCTATGTTCACCATATGTATCACCCCAATTTCGGCAGTTTGGGGGTAGGCTGTATCTGCGCCGGCAAAATGGAGGGCAATATTGAACAGGCCAAGAAGCGTGAACAAGATTTCAAGAGCAAAGAATCCCGAAAGGAAAACTTCAAGAACCGGCAATGGAAAATCTCTAAGAATTCCAACAGTTACATAAAGATCAAGGATCACCTTGTGGTGCTGTATCACAACAAGAAATACAATACCTGGAAGTATTCCTTGGACAATGTGTTCTGCCCGGAGATTTACCCCACCCGGGAAGAAGCCATGGATGCAGCCTTTGAAGCTTTGGAAAAACTCCGATAACCAAACACCACCCGATGGGGCGAAAATGCCCCGTCGGGTGGTGTATCCTTATGGCAGGAAGTGAAAAACATTTCCGTCAGAAAGGAGATACATATGAAAAGGAGAATTATAATCGCCGATAATTCGGAGGTGTTTTGCAATGGGCTCGTGCAATCTTTAAAGAAATATGACATGGTTGAGGTTGTAGGTGCCGCCCATGACGGTGAACAGACCGTTCGCATGGTAAAACAGCTAAAACCGGATATGCTAGTGCTTGACTTATTGCTTCCGAAGCTAGATGGAATCGGCGTACTCAAGGAAATCTACAACATGGAAAAACGACCGATCGTAGTTGCAACTTCCGGGTTTATCACAGATTATGTGGCATCATCTGTTGCATGCCTGGGTGCTCGTTATTTGATGTTGAAACCCTGCGATATCACTTCCCTGTCAGAGCTGATAGAAGGATGTTGGAACGAAAATGACCTGCAAAAACGGCCCAGAGAAAGCACGGCAACTAGAATTGAAAATCTCGCGACAGATGTTCTCCACGACATTGGTGTGCCGGCGCATATCAAGGGTTACTACTACCTACGTGAGGCTGTCATTATCACCGTGGAAGATATGGATGTGATTAACGCTCTCTCAAAGGTATTATATCCGCAAGTTGCCAGAATATATCAGACAACTCCCTCCCGAGTGGAGCGTGCCATCCGTCACGCCACTGAAATTGCTTGGGATAGACGCGATCAGACTGCATTGGATCGCTTTTTCGGAACTACAGTCAACAAACGAGAGGATAAGCCCACAGTCGCAGAATTTCTTTCCGCAATTGCAGATGATATCCAGCGTACTATGCGCACACTATGAGAATATAAATTTGCTATAGCACCACCCGATGGGGCGAAAATGCCCCGTCGGGTGGTGTATCCTTATGGCAGGAAATGAAAAACATTTCCACCAGAAAAGATTTGTTTGACAAAACATATCACTTGTTAGATAATCAAATAAAAACGGAGGTGCAAATTATGGCAGAATTTAATTATAATGCTTATCGGAAGCTGGCTGATCAGTTACACGCTTATTTTGAATCGGTTGGATTTGACGCGGAGAAAGTCTGGAGTATCCAGGAAGAGTTGAAAGAGTTATATGATAACTATACCGACGAAAGTATTGCGGACTTTGACCGGGCAAAAGCTATTATCCAACGTTTTGTCGACCATTGCAAATCAATTAAGGATGCAAGCTTTTATCCACTTTCCGTACAGGAATGCTTGCAAATTCTGATCATGATTGCGGACTATCCAATTGTTCTAAGTGATGACTATGAGAAAATCTCTGTCTGCGCATACGATGCCGTTTATATGTTCCACACAGCCATAAATCATGCCGGAGACTGAATAAAGTAATGAGATATTCAACAACACCCGATGGGACAGAAATGCCACATCGGGTGTTGTAATATGGTGTCAAACATGATACACTAAACACGAGGTGATTGAAATGGCACAAACCGCACCGGCAAAGAAAATGCTCATTATGAACATCCTGGATATCCTGAAGCGATACACAGACGAGGAGCACAAACTGAGCCAAAAGCAGATCATGGATATTCTTTGGTCTGACTATGATATGGCTGCTGACCGTAAAACCGTTGCCCGGAATCTGTCCAACCTGATGGCTGCCGGTTATCCCATTGAATGCAGGGATGATGTGGCACGCACCTATATCAACAAGCAGGGTAAAAAAGAAACCAGCTATATTCTCTCTGACTTCTATCTGGAGCGGGACTTTACAGATGCCGAGCTGCGGCTGCTGATCGACAGCTTGCTGTTTTCCAAGCATATCCCTTACAGCCAGTGCAAAGAGCTTGTAGAAAAGCTGGAGGGACTGAGTAATCGGTACTTCAAGTCCAGAGTGCGGTTTATCTCCACCATGGAGGAAACAAAGCCCAAGAATCCGCAGCTATTTTATACCATTGAGATTATCGATGAAGCCATCGCCACCGGTAAGCAGGTTGCCTTTACCTACAACGAATACGGCACCGATAAAAAACTCCACCCTAAGCGAGATCGCGAATACATCGTCAATCCCTATCAGATGGCAGCAACTAACGGTCGGTATTACCTGATCGGCAACTACGATAAATATGATAACCTTGCCAACTACCGCATGGACCGGATCACCAATATCCGTCTGCTGGATACACCGGTAAAGCCGGTTCGTGAGGTGGAAGGAATGAAGAATGGACTGTACCTTCCCAAGCATATGGCGGAGCATCTCTATATGTTCAGCGGTGAAAGCATTCCTGTAACCTTCCGAATGAAGAAAATTATTTTAAACGATGTGATCGACTGGTTTGGTACAGACATCACTTTCTCCGATGAAACCGAGGAAGAGGTCACCGCCCGTGTCACCGTCAACTGGAGCGCCATGCGTTACTGGGCGCAGCAATACTGCCGTCACGTTCGCGTTCTGTCGCCTAATGATTTGGTACAGACTGTGAAAGAAGATTTACAAGAAGCATTTCATAATTATGAAACGGAATAAAGAGAGGTTAGGAATATGACAAGAATCTATGAAGATGCGCTCAAGGCTTACGAACACAATTATGCTGCCCATGAGGCACGATGGGATTTGTGTAAACAAATCGGAATGTCTTATCGAAACGCAACTGCTTTGCGTTTTGGATTCGCTGGGAACAGTGAGACAGCACTATACGATCTTTTACAGACGCTACATTATGATAAACAAGCGATTATCGATAGCGGTCTATGCTGTTTGCAGGAGGATGGAACTGTAAAAGATGCCATTCAAAACAGTTTGGTCTTTCCACGCTATAATTTACAGACAGAATTATCCGGTTTTCTTATTTATGATTTGTCAAAATCTATATGGACGCAGATTTCCATACCTGGAAGTGATGCCTTCTTAGGAGACCATATAGACAAACGCGCAGAATTTTTGATCTTGTGCGAAACACCGGACCAGACCTTGAAACTTATGGCATGTGGCCTTTCTAATGTTATCTACGGCAGCATTGCAGAAAATATGGATTCACTAAAATCGGTAAGAGGTCCAATCATCCTGTTCCCCATGGTCCGAGAGAATAGTGCGTGGGTTCAACAAGCATTAACTGTTTTGCAAGAATCCGGTATTGCTGTGTTCTGTGCCAATGATTATCTAACCGATCAGCAGTTTGAGGCAATTGAAAATGTTGATAGCGATGAGTTGGGTGATTATCTTGCGATTGGAAATGTATTCCTTTGGTGTAATTCGGAAACAACACAGATCGAGATCCCTCAAGGAATCAAGTTTATCTCAAACAATGCGTTTACAGAGTGTTATGACATAGAAAAAATCGTTATCCCTGACGGTGTAGAGAAACTGAACACCAAGTTATTTAGTGCAGATATGCTGAAAGAATTACATATTCCTGCAAGTGTAAAAGAAATCAACCCCTTTATACTCAGCCGAGATGCCAACTGTACTGTTTATACTACGAAAGGTACCGCGGCGGAAGCGTTTGCAAAAACTACGCATCAAAAACTTGTTATCAAGGTATGGGCAAAATAGCGGAGGTTTATTATGCTGGAAGAAAGACGAAAGCAGTTATATAAGATATACAAGGTTTGGGAAACTGAGTTGAAGTCCGTTTGCCCGCAAATCATTGCAGAGGGATACTCTTATCCCTACTATCTTCATATTCCGGACGATTGGTTTGAGCGCAATGTACGTATAATGATCGTTGGAGAAGAGGGCGCTGGAACAAAGCATTACGACGAAACAATTGAGAATGCACAAAAATTTAATAAGGAGTATTTGCAAAGCCAATTGAATCATGGTGATGCCAATTATGGAAAGAACTGCAGCCAGTTCTGGCATAGGTTTAGAAAAATCGCAGCAATACCCGGTGCTTCTATCGTGTGGAACAATTTAGATAAGATACATATTTCGCGCAAAGGAAACGGAAAGCTGAAAGTTAAAGATCGAAAGGCACTGCACCAAACACCGACAAAAATCTTACAGGAAGAGATACGTCTTTTAGAACCTACACATGTTGTTTTCTTCGGTTGGTATGGTTTTTCCTTGCAGAACGAATGTCCGAATGTTTTTGATAAACTATATCCTGGCGGACCGAAGGATTATTCAGTGTGGGAATCTGAAAAAATGGCATCACTATCTATTGATGGCATTCATTACATTTTTACCTATCACCCCGGCTGGAGGCAAAAAGGTAAGGATTATGAGGACAAGGTGTTAAAGATTGTCGAAAAAGCCTTGGAGAAGAACACCGCAGAATAATTGATGACCCATTTTCACCCCATCGGGGATGGTAGAATGAAACCATCCCCGGTGGGTTTTTGCTGCAAAAGGAGGATATCACAATGACCGATAAAGTATATGGAGAAGCCTATCAGATGTTTTGTCAGCATTTGCAAGAAACTGTGACAGAAGAAATGTTTGAAGCGCTGGTGCTGTGCGCAATATCCGGACGGTGGCTGGTAATTGGAACAGAGAAAGTTGTATTACCGATACATATTTACCGTTTGACAAATCCCACAATAGGGAAACATCAAAAAATGATTATTAACTACAACAATATACGTTTGCTCGAAGATGCCTATTCAGAAAAGGATTATATAATCGCCAGTAAAACAGATGAAAATCTGTTTTACCTTGCAAATAGATTGTCTGCGATCAAGCGATGGCGTGTACCAACCTGCCTTCTGCCGTTATATGATGAAATACAGCAATCGTATCCGCATCCGGCGGTATATTTTGATCATCCCTGCGAAAACCATTTTTTAGATACCGCAATTCAGCAACTGAAAGTAGATATTGAGAAATGGACTCAGCAGAGACGGATATGGTATCAGCAGATTGTTGATGATCTACAGCTGAAGCTAAAGGAAAGATACCATTATGTTAGGGTAGAAAAGAATCATTTTGATAAGAATGAGTATGAGACACGGTTTTGTTTAGATTCCCGAAAAATAAAAACCTTAGATGTGGAGCTTTGGGAGAAGGATTCATGCATAGTGGCAATGAGTAACGATGCCAGTTGTGACATAACATTAAACAATGCTATCGATGCATTAAATGCAGCCAAGAAAATCGTTGCCTTTTGTAACTGCCGTTATCAATGATACGTTGTCAGGCACCTTGCACGGATGGGGCGCTTTTTCCACATCGTGTATGATACTGTTGAATTACCATAAATTTAAGGAGGTAATTTAATGAAAAAACTACTCGCAATTATCCTGGCACTGATGTGCTGCCTGTCTTTGATGGCTTGCTCTACCAGTGGGCCAATCCCAGAAACAACCGGAAGCTCACAGACACAGCTCCCTACAAAACCATCCGCTGACAGTGCAACGCAAGCAACCAACACCCCCACCCAATCGACACAGCCTGTGGTGACACAGCCACAGCCGGACATGTGTTATTGGTGCGACGAGATGCCGGTGGGTGAGTTTGAAACCTACTGTATCAATTGCCGTTGTCTCAAATGCGGAAATCTGCGAAAAGACGGCGGTGGAAAATACGTATATTGTCGGGATCACAATTGCAACGAGAGCCTGTGTGAATATCCAGCATTTGAGGACAGTCAATACTGTTCTGAACACAAGTGCAGTAAACCTAACTGCGACAATCGCAGATGGTCCGGTTCTGAATACTGCGCACACCACAAATGAGACAAGACCTCCGGTCAGGCACCGGAGGTCTTGTCTTTGTATGCAATCATTCTTACAGATAGGAGAATCGCTATGTTTCGCAATTACAAAAACTACAAAATTCATCTCAGAAAGGACGGGCGATATGCCGCACGGGTTATGGATCAAGGGCATAGCACCGTCTTTTATGGCAGAACCAAGAAGGAAGTTCAGCAAAAGCTGGAGGTGTTTATTGCTGAACTGAATGCCACGGCACAAATAAAATACGAAATGGCCCACCCCACAAAATATATGACCTTAAGAAACTGGGCATATCTCTGCCTGAATACCTACTGTGTTGCAAACATTCAGGGAAACACCTATGCGGCATACGAACGACTGATCCGCTTGCACTTCGGTGAGTTGGGAGATATGCCCATTGGGCGCGTCTCGAGTCTTATGGTTCAAAAACACATCACAGACTGTTCCCTGCTTGTGGATGAAAACGGAATTAGTGAGAGCCACCTATGCCGCCTGCGGAATTTCATGCATATGATCTTTGAATACGCCATTCAAAACAATATGATTCTGCACAACCCCACAAAAGGCGTCCGCATTCCCAAAACCGGTATCAACGAGAACCGCGCCTTGACACCGGAAGAGATTGTACGGCTCATTAACGCTGTGCATAACTCTGACCATTTGGTTGCGTTTTGCATCATCCTATGCCTATTCACGGGACTCAGAAAGGGTGAGCTACTGGGTCTAAAATGGAACAATGTTGACTTTAAAAACCGCACCATCACAATCGAACACCAGCTAGTGCGAGAATACAAGATTAACTCTACTGATGAGGCTAAAACGCGTTATGTTCCCAAAACAACAAAAACCAAAAGTTCCAAACGGACAATTCATATGATAGAACCGTTGGCAAAGGAATTTGAAGAATACAAGCGCAAGCTGTTGGAGCAGCAAGCAGGACGTGGTATCCCGTATTCAGAGGACAATTATGTATTCCCTACCCGGAACAATACAGGCTTTGCAAGCAAAACCTTCTACAGATACTACCACGAAATTCTAGAAGCAGCTGAGATCACCGGCGTTAATTTTCATACACTCCGTCACACCTTCGCGACTATGTGCCTGGAATCCGGCATGGACCTTCTTACCATCTCTAGAACACTTGGTCATGCCAGTGTAAAAATAACCGGCGACGTATATTTACATATGTCCCAATTACATCAAAAAACATGCCTGGACAAGCTGAATTCTTGCTATATTTAGAGCCACCGGGTTTTAGTTATGTGGTCGTTGGTTCGCCTTTTCATAAGAGTACGGTTGAAAGACCTCAAAACAGCCTCAGGAACGGTAAAATTGCTTCAAAACGGCTGTTTTTCAGTAAAAATCGGATCCAAAACATCGATTTTAGGCTTTTGACTGCCCTCGTGAGCTTCCAAAAACGCCATCGTCTCGGACCGCCATTTTTTGAGCTCTTTAAAAATTTTACGTCAGAATCTGCTTCAGGTGTTTTTCCAAAAATAGCAAAAAGCCTTGAAAACCCAGTGTTTTCAAGGCTTTTTCGGCACGCCAATTTTGGGCAAAACCAATGACCTCATGATTAACAGTCATGCGCTCCTTTTTTTATGCCATTTACGTGGATTTATATGGACTTATGGGGCGATTTTTGCCCTAAAAACTGCATTCGTCCATTATCTCAACCTGCAAAAATGACGGTGAATTTTCGCTGTATTCCCAACGGTTTCGACCTCAAAAAAGTGGAGCCACTAAGAAATCAACATGTGCTCTACCCTCTTTTTTGATACAAAAACCGACGCAAAAATATTTTTTCTGATTTTGGTGATTTTTTCTTGAAACTCAACCATTATCTCTCATAAATTATTACCATAGAAGTTCTTCACAAAAGAATGAATGAACGGAACGACACTGCAATGAGCCGGACATTGCAGACGGATGAATGTGTCAAACTTCTAAATATTTTTGAAGGAGGCATTCATATGTCCAAAGCTATGAATCCCGTGCCAATTTACCACAAGATCACACTAACGATTGAGGAGGCAGCCGATCTCACCAACATCGGCATCAACAGAATTGATGCCATGCTGCGTAAACCGAACTGCCCGTTTGTGTTGTTCGTGGGGAAAAAGAAATTGGTAAAGCGCAAGGAGTTTGAAGAGTATATCAGTAAAAGCCTTTATATCTGATAGCATCTCATAAATTCTTGCGGAAAAGTTTTCATTATTGTCTTGAGAAAAAGGGCGCACTGTGTTATTATTATAGTGTAGCAGTGTGCTCTTTTTCGCCAAGGCGGAAAGGAGTTCATCTATGGGAAAGAATCTCAAAGGCAAAGAATGTGGTAAGGGTATCTACCAAAGAAAGGATGGTCGATACAGCGCAAGGTATATTGATAAAGCAGGAAAGCGGCACGAAAAATATTTCCAAACACTTCCGGAAGCACGCAACTGGATGGAGGACGCAAAATACGCAGACAAGCACGAAGAAGTCTTTATAGCGACTGAAACCACCGTTGACGAATGGTTTGAATTTTGGATTGAGAATATCGTTGGTGACTTAGCGCCCAACACGATTCGCAATTACCGAGAACGATACATTCGAAATATCCAGCCTGTTATAGGCAAGATGTATCTGTCCAACGTCAAGCCGATGCACTGCAAAAAGGTGTTCATTCTGATGGATGCCGATTATGCAGGCTCTACCATCCGTCAAACTTACATCACCATGGGTACGATGTTCAAGGCAGCAAAAATGAATGACTTGATCAGAAAGCACCCTATGGATGGGGTTCGCTATACAAAGCCCGTCCGTGCAAAGGATGATATTAAATTCCTGACACGGGACGAGCAACGGATCTTCCTTGAGCAAGCGAAACGTTCGCATAACTATAACCAGTATGCTCTGATTCTTGAAACGGGTTTGCGAACAGGCGAACTGATCGGCCTGACTTGGGATGCTATTGATTTTGAGAAACGCACCCTGACCGTAAACAAGACATTGGAGTTTCGGTATAAAAGCCAGACCTGGCGTGCAGGACCGCCTAAGACGCCTCAAAGCTATCGAACCATTCCGTTAACGGACAGGGCTTACGAAATCCTCAAAAGTGTCTGGGAGAGCCGTGTGGGGCGCAAGGAGTCCCCTATTCTATCGGAAGTCTTGGAATATATGGATCGTCGTACGGGACATACATCCAAACTTGTTATGCGTGATCTTGTTTTTATCAACTGGCGCACCGGAGCACCGGCGAAAAACAGCTCTTATGATGCCCATCTGTACAAGCTCTGCGACGAAGCAGGGATCGAACGCTTTTGTATGCACGCACTCCGTCACACCTATGCGACCCGTGCCATTGAAAGCGGAATGCAGCCCAAAGTGCTGCAGAAATTGCTGGGTCACGCCAGCATCCAAACTACCATGGATCGTTATGTTCATGTAACAGACGAAGCTATGGATCAAGCTGTGAAGCAATTTGAGAAAATGGGGTATCGGCATAAAAATCTATGCTATTCCATAGCAAAATGGCGTAAAAATGGCGTAAACCCAAAAGTGCCGAAAGCCGAAAACCCTTGCAAATAAAGGATTTTTTGAAGGAGAAGAAACAAAAATGAAATTAGGTATCGTAGGACTGCCCAATGTTGGCAAGTCTACTCTGTTCAACGCCATTACCAATGCCGGTGTTCCTGCCGACAACTATGCATTCTGCACCATTGATCCCAATGTGGGTGTGGTATCCGTTCCCGATGAGCGGCTGGATTGGCTCAGCGATTTCCATCAGCCCAAGAAGACCACTCCCGCTGTCATTGAATTTGTAGACATTGCCGGTCTTGTAAAGGGCGCAAGCAAGGGCGAAGGTCTTGGTAACAAGTTCCTCAGTAACATCCGCACCACCGATGCCATTGTCCATGTGGTTCGTTGCTTTGAAGATTCCAATGTTACCCATGTGGAAGGCAGCACCGATCCTCTGCGTGACATTGAGATCATCAATTTGGAACTGGTTATGGCGGATATCGAAATGGTGGAGCGCCGGATCGACAAGGCCCAGAAGGCTATGAAGGGCGGCGACAAGAAGTTTGCCCGGGAGGTCGACCTGTTCACCCAGCTGCTGCAGCATCTGAATGAGGGCAAGCTGGCCCGCACCTTTACGGATGATGCAGAAGACCTGGCGCTGATCGGCACCTCCGATCTGCTGACTCTGAAAAAGACCATTTATGTTGCCAACCTGGCAGAGTCTGAGGTCAATGAACCGGAAAGCAACCGTCACTACATGGCCGTTAAGGCACTGGCCGACGAAGAAGGCAGCCAGCTGCTGCCCATCTGCGCCAAGCTGGAAGCTGACATTGCCGAACTGGACGACCCCGAGGAAAAAGCCATGTTCATGGAAGAATTGGGTGTTGCAGAGTCCGGTCTCGACCGGCTCATTAAGTCCAGCTATACATTGCTTGGTCTGATTTCCTTCCTCACCGCCGGCAGCGACGAGTGCCGGGCCTGGACCATCAAGCGTGGCACCAAAGCACCCCAGGCAGCCGGTAAGATCCACACCGATTTCGAGCGGGGCTTTATTCGCGCAGAAGTCATTGCCTTCGAGGATATGAAGGTCTGCGGTACTATGGCCAATGCGAAGTCCAAGGGTCTTGTCCGCAGTGAAGGCAAAGAGTACGTCATGAAAGATGGCGACATTGTGAATTTCCTGTTTAATGTATGATTTACACTCCCACCGGCTTCGGTGGGAGTTTTTTTGTATATATTGTATGTCCAATTGTCATTGACAACAAAATAGTGCTATGTTATAATAATTCAGATAATTAGAGAAGTATGGCTTTATCGAGAAAGGAGACCGTTATGGCAATGCAGATGGAAACTAACAACATGCAGATTCCTGCTTGTAAGCCCAATGTTCGTGTTTCTATTTTTGACCGTCTTTCTTCCGTTGATCTTTGTGCTTTCAATTCCCCTGAATATACGATTCTTCCCGGCTTTTGTGATGTGCATGTGCATTTCAGAGAGCCGGGTTTTTCTTACAAAGAGACGATTTTGACCGGTTCTTTGGCCGCAGCCCGTGGTGGCTATACCGCCGTGTGCACCATGCCCAACCTGAACCCGGTTCCGGACAGCAAGACAAACTTGAAGCAGCAGTTAGATCTGATCCGGCAGGACGGCATGATCCACATCTACCCCTACGGTTCTATTACCGTGGGACAAAAGGGACAGGAACTGTCTGATATGAAGGGCATGGCTCCCAATGTGATCGCTTTTTCTGATGACGGAAAGGGCATTCAAACCGAGGACATGATGCGCAGTGCCATGCTGCAAGCCAAGTCCTTGAATAAGCTGATCGTAGCCCACTGTGAGGACGAGTCCTTGTTGAACGGTGGCTATATTCACGACGGTGACTACGCCCGAGAAAATCACCATCGGGGCATCTGCTCGGAAAGCGAATGGGGGCAGATCGCCCGGGACTTAAAGCTGGTAAAAGAAACCGGCTGTGCCTATCACATATGCCACATCTCCACCAAAGAAAGCGTGGAGCTGATCCGCAAAGCGAAAAAAGACGGCTTAAATGTCACCTGCGAAACTGCGCCCCACTATCTGATTATGGACGACAGCTTCCTGCAGGAAGACGGCCGCTACAAGATGAATCCCCCGCTCCGGGGCGCAGAAGACAGGAAGGCCCTGATCGAAGGTCTGATCGACGGCACCATCGACATGATCGCTACTGACCACGCTCCTCACTCCGAAGAGGAAAAGAGCAAAGGTTTGGACGGCAGTAATTTCGGCATCGTTGGAATAGAAACCGCATTCCCCCTGCTGTATACCTACCTTGTCAAAGAGGGAATCCTTACTATGGAGCGTTTGATGGAGCTGCTGGTTACCAATCCCCGGAAGCGCTTCGGCATTCAGCAGGGCTGCGATTTCTCCATTTGGGATCTTCGGCAGAGCTATATTATCGAACCTGAAGAGTTCCAATCCATGGGTAAGTCCACCCCCTTCTCCGGCTGGCGAGTTTGGGGCCGCTGCCTGGCTACGGTTTGTGACAGCAAGCTGGTATGGCTGGAAAAAGTAAGAAAGTAATTTGTTTGAATATAGATATGGAGGCATTATTATGGCAAAGCGTACAGATTTAAAGAAAATTATGATTATCGGTTCCGGCCCTATCGTAATTGGTCAGGCCGCAGAGTTTGACTATGCCGGTACACAGGCCTGTCTGGCTCTGAAGGAAGAAGGCTACGAAGTCGTTCTGGTCAACTCCAATCCCGCAACCATTATGACGGATACCACCATCGCCGACAAGGTTTATATGGAGCCTCTGACCCTGGAATATGTGGCTAAGATCATCCGTTATGAGCGTCCCGATGCTATCGTTCCCGGTATCGGTGGTCAGACCGGTCTGAACCTAGCCATGCAGCTGGAAAAGAAGGGCATTCTGAAGGAGTGCCGTGTCAAGCTGCTGGGCACCTCCAGCGCATCCATTGAGCGTGCTGAGGACCGTGAACTGTTCAAAGAGCTTTGCGAGGAGATCGGCGAGCCGGTTATCCCCTCTGAGATCACCTACTCCATTGAAGAAGCCAAGGAAGCTGCCAAGCGGATCGGCTATCCTGTTGTTTTGCGCCCTGCTTTCACTTTGGGCGGCACCGGTGGCGGCTTCGCTTACAGCGAAGAAGAACTGGTGGATATCGGCATCAACGCCTTTAACCTGTCCCCCGTTCATCAAGTTCTGATTGAAAAGTCCGTCAAGGGCTACAAGGAAATCGAATTTGAAGTCATGCGCGACGGCACAGACCATGCCATCACCATCTGCGGCATGGAAAACATTGATCCTGTTGGTGTGCACACCGGTGACTCCCTGGTTGTTGCCCCCATTATGACCCTCAGCCCCGAAGATCAGAAAATGCTGAATGATTCTGCCATTAAGATCATCCGTGCGCTGAAAATCGAAGGCGGCTGTAATGTTCAGTTCGCCCTGGATCCCCACTCCTCTCAGTACTATCTGATTGAGGTCAACCCCCGTGTTTCCCGTTCTTCCGCCTTGGCTTCCAAGGCTTCCGGCTACCCCATCGCCCGGGTCACTGCTAAGATCGCTGTGGGTATGACTTTGGAAGAGATCAAGATTGCCAACACCAATGCCGCCTTTGAGCCAAAGCTTGACTATGTAATCGCCAAGCTGCCCCGGTTCCCCTTTGATAAGTTTACCTCTGCTACCAATACCCTGGGAACGCAGATGAAAGCCACCGGTGAAATCATGGGTATCGGCTCCACTTTGGAAGAGTGTCTGCTGAAGGGTATACGTTCCTGTGAGATCGGTGCCAACCACATCTATCTCCCCAAGTTTGACAACATGTCCAAGGAAGACCTGCTGGAGTATATCCGTGTCTTCCGGGATGACAACATCTATGCCATCGCGGAGCTGATCTATCACGGTGTTTCTTTGGAGAAGCTCCATGAAATCACTCAGATCACCCCCTACTTCCTGGAAGCTATCAAGCGAATCGTGGACATGGAAGAGACCTTGAAGGCCAATGTCCGCAACCTGGACACTTTGATCGCCGCAAAGAAGATGGGCTTTGGTGACAAGTATATTGCCCGTCTGTGGAAGTGCAGCGAACTGGATGTTTATAACTTCCGCAAAGAAAACAACGTATTCCCCGTATTCAAGATGGTAGACACCTGCCATACCGGTGCCTATATCCCCTATTTCTACTCTTCCTATACCGGTGAAAATGCCTCTATTGTCACCGACAAGAAGAAAATTGTAGTGCTTGGTGCCGGCCCCATCCGTATCGGCCAGGGTGTGGAATTCGACTATTCCACCGTCCATGGCGTTATGACCATCAAAAATGCCGGTTATGAAGCCATCATCATCAACAACAACCCCGAAACCGTTTCTACCGACTACACCACCGCCGACAAGCTGTACTTTGAGCCCCTGACTCCTGAAGATGTGATGAACATCATCGAGTTTGAAAAGCCCATTGGTGTTATTGCTTCCCTGGGCGGTCAAACCGCTATCAATTTGGCACAGCCCTTGGCAGATCGCGGTGTGAAGATCATCGGTACAGACTGCGCTGCTATTGATAAGGCCGAAGACCGGAACGCCTTCGAAAACCTGCTCAACGAGCTGAACATCCCCCGGGCTAAGGGTCAGGCTGTTACCAAGATTGAAGACGGCATTGCCGCTGCAGCAGAGATCGGCTATCCTGTTTTGGTGCGTCCCAGCTTCGTGCTGGGTGGCCGCGCTATGCAGATCGTTGCCAACGAGGAGCAGCTGCGCCACTATCTGAAGACCGCTGTTGAAATCGACGAGGACAAGCCCGTCTTGGTCGACAAATATATCGAGGGCCGCGAGGTGGAGATCGACGCCATCTGCGACGGTCGGAATGTGTTTGTTCCCGGTATCATGGAACTGGTAGAGCGTACCGGTGTCCACTCCGGTGACTCCATCTCCGTCTATCCCTCCTTCTCCATCTCTGACAAGGTCAAGGGCATCATCCTGCAGTATGCCAAGAAGCTGGGCTTGGGTATCGGCATTGTGGGTCTTTTCAACATTCAGTTCATCGTTGATAAGGATGACAATGTGTTTATCATCGAAGTCAACCCCCGTTCTTCCCGTACTGTCCCCTTCCTCTCCAAGGCTACCGGATACTCTCTGGCTGACATTGCCACCGAGGTCATTCTTGGTAAGAGCCTGAAGGAACTGGGTCTGTTTGACATCTACCCCGACGAGAAGTCTCGTTACTATGTCAAGGCGCCTGTCTTCTCCTTCAACAAGATCCGCGGTTTGGATGCCTATCTGTCTCCCGAAATGAAGTCTACCGGTGAAGCTATCGGCTATGACAACTCCCTCAACCGTGCTCTGTATAAAGCTCTGCAAGCTTCCGGTATGCATCTGCAGAACTACGGCACCGTCCTGGCCACCATCGCCGACAAGGATAAGGACGAAGCTTTGGAACTGATCCGTCGCTTCTACAACCTGGGCTTCAACATTGAAGCAACTGCCGGCACTGCAAAATACCTGAAAGAACACGGTATTCGCACTCACCTGCTTCACAAGATCAGCGAAGGCAGTGACGAGATTCCCAACGCTCTGCGTCAGGGACACATCGCCTATGTCATCAACACCCGGGATCCCGGCTCCGATCAGAACGACGGCATCCACATCCGACAGCTGGCTACCGAGTACAATGTGACTATGTTCACCGCTTTGGATACTGTTAAGGTTCTGCTGGACGTTTTGGAAGAAACCACCCTGACCATTTCCACCATTGACGCCTAAGGTGTTGACATGAAACAAAGTATTTTTTCGATTCTTTCCAACGAAGCGCTGACTGACAGCGTTTACAAAATGGTACTTGGCGGTGACACCTCCGCCATCACCGCTCCCGGTCAGTTCGTCAACATTTTGCTGGACGGACTGTATCTGCGCCGTCCCATTTCTGTGTGCGACTATGACGAAAGCACTCTGACCCTTGTCTACAAAGTGGTTGGCAAAGGCACAGAGCAAATGTCCCGGAAAACTGCCGGTGAAAAGCTGGACATTCTCACGGGTCTCGGCAATGGCTACGACATGACCCTATCTGGTGATCGCCCGGTGCTGCTGGGCGGCGGTGTCGGCGTGCCTCCCCTGTATAACCTTGCCAAGAAGCTTCTTGCCCAGGGCAAGCTGGTTTCTGTGATTCTTGGCTTTAACACAAAATCCGAGATCTTCTACGAAGAGGAATTCCAAAAGCTTGGATGTGCTGTAACTGTTACTACTGTAGACGGCAGCTACGGCACCCAGGGTTTTGTTACCACCGCATTGGAAGCCATGGAGTATACTTACTTCTACACCTGTGGTCCTGAACCCATGCTGAAAGCCATCTATAAGACATCCAACACCTCCGGTCAAATGAGCTTTGAGGAACGGATGGGCTGCGGTTTCGGTGCCTGCATGGGATGTTCCTGCAAGACTCTCACCGGCAATAAGCGGATCTGCAAAGAAGGTCCTGTTATGAAGAAGGAGGAGATCTTATGGGAAAGCTGAATGTGAATCTTTGCGGCATCGAACTTTCTAATCCCGTTATCCCCGCTTCCGGCACCTTCGGCTATGGCTATGAGTTTGCAGAACTCTATGACATTAATGAACTGGGAACCTTCTCTTTTAAGGGCACCACCAAGGATCCCCGGTTTGGCAATCCCACACCCCGGATTGCAGAGTGCACCGCCGGTATGATTAACGCCGTAGGTCTACAGAATCCCGGTGTGGAAAAAGTCATTTCTGAGGAACTCCCCAAACTGAAGGCTTGCTTCCACAAGCCGGTTATGGCAAATGTCAGCGGATTCTCTGTGGAAGACTATGCTTACACTTGCGAAAAACTGGACAAAGAGGAGCAAGTGGGGTGGTTGGAAGTCAATGTATCCTGCCCCAATGTACATGGCGGCGGCATGAGCTTCGGCACACAGCCGGAAGCTGCTGCGGAAGTTACCCGGGCTGTGAAAGCTGTCACCACCAAGCCTGTGATTATCAAGCTTTCCCCCAATGTAACCGACATCGTTTCCATTGCAAAAGCCTGTGAAGATGCTGGTGCAGACGGTATCAGCCTGATTAACACATTACTGGGCATGCGCATCAACCTGCGCACCCGCAAGCCTGTCATTGCCAACAAAATGGGCGGTTTTTCCGGCAGTGCTATCTTCCCGGTAGCTGTGCGTATGGTCTACCAGGTTGCCAATGCCGTGAAAATCCCCGTCGTGGGTATGGGCGGTGTTTCCAGTGCCGAGGATGTTATCGAAATGATGATAGCCGGCGCTACCGCAGTAGAAGTGGGTGCAGCAAACCTTGTAAATCCGTATATCTGCCGTGATATCATCCGGGATCTGCCGGAAGTCATGGCTCAGTATCATATCAACAGTTTAGAAGAGATTATAGGAGGCGTAAAGTAATGGGTAAGGATGTAATTGTAGCGTGTGATTTTTCCTCCGCTGAGGCAACCTTCGCATTTTTGGACAAGTTCACCGGCCGAAAGCCCTTTGTGAAGATCGGCATGGAGCTGTATTATGCCGAGGGTCCCAGCATTGTTCGGGAAATCAAAGCCCGTGGCCATAAGATCTTTTTGGATCTAAAACTCCATGACATTCCCAACACCGTTAAGAAAGCCATGTCCGTTCTGCGGAACCTGGATGTAGATATTACCAACCTCCATGCCGCCGGTGCAACCGCTATGATGCAGGGTGCTTTGGAAGGACTGACACGGGAAGACGGCACCCGTCCCCTGCTGATCGCTGTCACCCAGCTGACCTCCACCGATCAGGAAACTTTGGAGAAAGATCTGATGATCCACGCGCCCATTGATGAAGTGGTCATGCACTATGCGGAAACCGCCAAGAACGCCGGTTTAGATGGTATCGTCTGCTCCCCCCTGGAAGCTGGCAAGGTACATGACAAGTGCGGCAAGAATTTCCTGACCGTGACACCCGGTGTCCGCTTTGCAGATGGTGATGTGGGCGATCAGAAGCGCGTCATGACCCCCGCTGCTGCCAAGGAGATCGGTTCTGACTACATCGTAGTCGGCCGCCCCATTACTGCCGCAGCTGATCCTGTGGCTGCATACGAGCGCTGCGTCGCTGAATTTTGTGACTAAGGAGATAGAAAATGGAAGCCTACAAGAGAGAATTTATTGAATTTCTGCAGGGTGCCGGTGTGCTGAAGTTTGGCGACTTCACCGCCAAATCCGGCCGCAAGATCCCTTATTTCGTCAATGCAGGTATGATTAAGACCGGCGATCAGATCACCAAGATGGGTGAATTCTACGCAAGGGCGTATTTCGATAAAATGGGCAAAAAAGAAGCTGTCCTGTACGGACCTGCCTACAAAGGCATTTCCCTGTCCATCTCTGCTGCTGTTGCCCTTTCCAAAAACGGGCTGAATGTGCCTTTCTTCTTCAACCGAAAAGAAGTAAAGGATCACGGCGAAGGCGGCACCTTCGTTGGCTATGTTCCCCAGGCCGGTGAAGAGATTGTCATTATCGAAGATGTCATCACCGCCGGTACTGCCATCCGTGAGAGCATGGAAATCCTGAAGCACCTGGAAGGCACCAAAGTTATCGCCACCTTCATCATGGTTGACCGCAAAGAGAAGGGCCAGACCCAGAAGGGCGCCATGCAGGAGATTGAGGAACAGTTTGGCTTCCCCGTGTACTCTGTTGTGGATGTATATGATATCATTGAGTACCTGGAAGAAGATCCTGCCAACGAAGAAAATGTTACCCGTATCAAGAACTACCTGGCTGTGAATGGAGCGAAGTAATATGAGAAGTTTAATCAGCATTTTGGAGCTAAGCGTAGAAGAACTGGATCAGCTCATCACCACCGCAAAGGATATCATCGACCATCCTGAAAAATACTGGGACTGCTGCAAGCATAAGAAGCTGGCCACCCTGTTCTTTGAACCCTCTACCCGCACCCGGTTAAGCTTTGAAGCCGCTATGTTGGAATTGGGCGGCACCGTGTTGGGTTTCAGCGAAGCCTCCTCTTCCTCCGCTTCCAAGGGTGAAAGTGTGGCGGATACCGCAAAAATTGTATCCTGCTACGCCGATATCATTGCCATGCGGCATCCTCGGGAAGGTGCTCCCTTTGTTGCGTCCCAGGCAGCATCTATCCCCGTAATCAACGCCGGTGATGGCGGTCACAACCATCCCACACAGACTTTAGCCGATTTACTGACCATCTCCCGGGAACTCGGTCGCTTGGACAACCTGACCATCGGACTTTGCGGCGATTTGAAGTACGGACGGACTGTTCATTCCCTCATTGAAGCTACGAGCCGCTACACCGGTGTAAAGTTCGTTCTGATCTCTCCCAAAGAGCTTAAGATTCCCGGCTTTATCCGCTACAATGTTTTGGAAAAGCACCAGGTCCCCTATATCGAGACCACCTCTTTGGAAGAAGCTATGCCACAGCTTGACGTCCTGTACATGACCAGAATCCAGCAAGAACGCTTTGAGGATCCTTGTGAGTATGAGCGCTTGAAGGACAGCTATATTCTCAACACCGACAAAATGCAGCTGGCTAAGGAGAAGATGTGTGTCATGCATCCCCTGCCCCGTGTCAACGAGATCAGTATCAAGGTGGATGACGACCCCAGAGCCGCCTATTTCCGTCAGGCTTTGAACGGCAAGTATATGCGTATGGCTCTGATTCTGAAGCTTCTGGAGGAAGCCAAGAACCCCACAAAGGTTGCTTTTGACACCACCGGCTTGGTTTCTGACAAAATCTGCAGCAATCCCAAGTGTATTTCTGCCGTTGAGCAGGAGCTGCCCCACCTTTCCCGAATCACAGATGCCGCTGAAAACATTCACCGCTGCATTTACTGTGAACAACGCGTATAATGAACAATCGGCTGTGCAATTGCACAGCCGATTATTTTATCATTTTTTGTTTTTCATTACGGGTTAGCCCCTTAATTGCCAATTCTCGTTTCAGAGCTGTCCCCTTGTCCGGGCAGACTTCCTCATATACCAGTTTCAAAGGACCTCTTCCCCGGGTATATTTGGCGCCTTTGCCACAGCGGTGCATTTCCAGTCTTGCCTGCACATCCTTGGCAACGCCTGTATAAAGAGACCCATCGCCACAGCGCAGAATATAAACTGTCCACTTTTCGTCCACAGACTACCTCCTGAATCGGAAGCGTTTGCTAAGCACAACATCCATAAGAAAGAAGCAAATGTTGCCCAGAATAAGTGTGACAATAGTCATCACGATCCCCATCTCCCGGAACTCAGCAAGAAGCTGCGCCATACCGAATATGTGCATCAGCAGCCAATACAGCACAAGAATCACTATGTTGAACAGGATCCCCTTCCAAAGCCAGCTGAGGGGTAATTGCTCCAATTTCGGCTTTATAACAGGATAATATCCTAGGGCAGCAAAAACCGCAGTAGCTTCTTTATCCGGTGCCAACAGCAAGCTTAGTAATGAAACCGCGCCGTACCAAGCCAATGCTATTTTACTGCCGCACCGTCCCAAAACGACCTTTGCCAACAAAATGCAGAGCATTGGACACACAAATGTTGCCACAGGAATCAATGTACCCAGGCACATAATAACAACGCTTACTGCAGCCATAACACCGCCAAAGGCGACTGCAAAAGAAGCATTACGTCTTTCCATTGTTCTTCAGTAACCGGATCTTAATGTCATAAAGCTTTTGACTCAAATCCACATAATAGTTATGGGGATTGTCAAAGCGCTTCACTTCGTCCCACAGAGTATCTACCTGTTCCATGCAGTACCTGCGTACTTCATTCAGACTGGGGCACTGATATACAAGCTTACCCCCTTGGAAGATTGGTACCTGCAATTCTTTGGCTGTAAAATTATAGACCGTCTTTGTCTTCCATGTTGCATCGGGGTCAAAGATCTCCATATCCTGAGAATCATCCACTGTTTCGTCATAGACGCACAGATAATCCGCAATAGCTTTGCCGGTATCATTACCGAAGAAGCGATATAGCTTTTTGAAATGGGGATTTGTAATCTTACCCACATTTTCGGAGATTTTAATTTTGGGTTTCACAGTTCCATCCGGCTGCTCTACACCAACCAGCTTATAAACACCGCCAAACACCGGTTCGGAACGCGCCGTAATCAGTCGTTCACCAACACCGAACATATCGATTTGCGCGCCCTGGCGCAGCAGATCCTGGATAATATATTCATCCAAAGAGTTGGATACAGAGATCTTACATTCCGTCCAACCGGCATCGTCCAGCATTTTCCGGGCTTTCCGTGTCAGGTAGGCCATATCGCCTGAGTCCAGTCGAATGCCGCATTTGGTAATACCCTTGGGTTTCAGCACTTCGTTGAATGCACGGATGGCATTGGGAATACCGGATTTTAAAGTATTGTAGGTATCTACCAGCAAAGTGGGATTCTCCGGGTACATTTCACAGTAGGTCTTGAATGCCTCATATTCCGTATCAAACATCTGCACCCAGGCATGAGCCATGGTGCCGCCGGCACGGACACCGTACAGTTGGTCAGAAATGGTGCAGGCTGTGCCATGACAGCCGCCAATATATGCAGCACGGGCTCCCAAAATTGCCGCGTCAGCGCCCTGTGCCCGTCTGGAACCAAACTCCAGGACAGTTCTGCCCTGCGCTGCACGAACCACACGGTTTGCCTTGGTGGCAATCAAACTTTGATGGTTTACGCACAGGAGCAAAAAGGTTTCGATCAACTGTGCCTCGATGGCAGGGGCGCGAACAGTAATGATCGGTTCTTTCGGGAACACAGGTGTCCCCTCCGGAATTGCCCAAATATCACCGGTAAATCGGAAGTTTGCCAGGTACTCCAAAAACTCCTCCGAAAACAGCTTTCTGCTCCGAAGATACGCAATGTCTTCCTCGGAAAAATGCAAGTTCTGAATATAGTCGATTACCTGCTCCAAACCTGCCGCAATGGCAAAACCACCGCCATCAGGGCAGCGACGGAAGAATAAGTCAAAATAGGTGATCTGATCCCGATAGCCTTTTTCAAAATATCCGTGTCCCATGGTAAGCTCATAAAAATCGCAAAGCATGGTCATATTTAATTCACTGCTTTCGTGCATAACATACACCCCCATTATTTTGTTATATTATAAACAGACCTGAAGAAAAATGCAACCCAATGTTGACGCAGGTCTAAATCTAAGCTATATTATTTACAACAAACATCAAGGAGGTAACCTATGGTTATTGAAGTTGGTATGAAGGGCAAAGTATCTGCTCTCGTAGAGAAAGAGGATACCGCTCTGGAGGTAGGTTCCGGCAGTCTTTTGGTATATGCAACCCCCTGTATGGCTGCCCTTATGGAGGGAGCTGCCTGCGAAGCCATCGCTTCCGGCCTTTCCGAAACAGAAACTACCGTTGGCACAGAGCTGAATCTACAGCATTTGTCTGCTACTCCCGTTGGCCTGGAAGTATGGGCTGAAGCAGAAGTTACCGCTGTGGATGCCAACCAAATCACCTTCCAGATCCAGGCTTTTGACGAGGCCGGTCCCATCGGCACCGCAACACACAAGCGCTTTTTGGTGCAGACAGATCGTTTCCTAGACAAAACCTACGCCAAATTATAATAAGGGAGGATATTTGATGATGGATTACAGCGCAATTATTCGAAATACTTTCGATTTCGGCTCTATCCGGGATGCCCAGATCCTTTTTGAGCAATCCGTCCGTAATGCTTTTCCGGCTTATGATTTTCGCCGTTTGGAGCTGATCCGCTTTGTGCGGGACGACAAATTTATGGAAGGCCGCAGTTGGAATCATGTTTTTCAAATTCGGTACACTACATACAAAGATGCGCAAGTCTGGGAAATTAAGTGTCAGCGTGTTACCATGGGAATCTCGCAAGACAAAACCGTTTATCTTGACTACTTAACACTGACTTTCCTGGAAAACACATAAGAGCAGGGGCTGTTGCTTTATTTTGCAACAGCCCCTTTTTTATTAAATCTCTTGTCTGCCTTCCAATGCTCGGGAGAGTGTTACCTCGTCAGCGTATTCCAGCTGACTGCCAACAGGTACACCGTAAGCCAACCGCGTCACTTTGACTTCCATAGGCCGAAGAAGCCGGGAAATGTACATAGCTGTTGCTTCGCCCTCGGTATCCGGGTTTGTAGCCATGATTACCTCTCGGACCTCACCGGTACCCACACGCATCAGAAGCTCACGAATCCGGATATCGTCCTGTGTAACATGATTCAGCGGTGAAATCACACCGTGTAAAACATGATAGACACCTGAAAATTCACGACTACGTTCCATCGCAACCACATCTCTGGGCTCCGCCACCACGCAGATCACCTGCTTATCCCGCAGATCATCCTCACAAATGGAACACACCTGGCGGTCAGTCAAATTTTGACATATCGGACAGGTATGGATGGATCTTTTGGCAGTAATAATGGCGTCCGCAAAGGCTTCTGCCTCTTCCATAGGCAAGTTCAGTACATAAAAAGCGAGCCGTTGAGCCGTTTTGCCGCCAATACCGGGAAGCCTGGCAAACTGATCGGTCAGTTCCTGTAAGGCCGCGGGAAAATACAGCATAGCGCCTCCTTAGAACAGACCGCCCAGGTTCAAACCGCCGGTCAGCCGGGACATATTGTTGGCTGCATCTGTATCTGCTGCGCGCATCGCCTCGTTTACAGCGGCGATCACCATATCCTGCAGCATTTCCACATCATCCGGATCAACGGCATCCGGCTTGATCTGCAGATCTACCAGCTCGTGCTTACCGTTGACAGTGGCAGAGACCATACCGCCACCGGAAGTGCTGATGTAGGTCTTGGTTTCCTGTTCCTGCTGCATCCGCAGCATTTCCTGCTGCATCTTCTGTGCCTGCTTCATCATCGCTGCCTGGTTCATACCGCCGGGCATTCCACGAAAACTATTCTTAGCCATGATATTACTCCTATCCAATCAATCTTTAATATTTACAACATTACTATGACTGCGTCCAAAATCCATAAGACGTTCCATGCGGGGATTGCTGCGTCCTGATACAGAAGCATCTTCTGCCACAACAGACACGGGGCGGTTCAGAATTGCAGTAGCTTTTCTGCCCACCAGGGACAAAATCTCCGGTTTGTTCACCATTTCCAGAGTGAAGCTATTGGCGCATTTGAGAACAACCTTACCCTCTCGCAAAACGCCTTGCACAGGAGCGCTGGGGATCGTTACAAAGAATCCGGAAATCGGCGGCCTCAACTCCTGTCGAACGGCCGCTACAAGCTCCGTCCAAAAACCAAGTGGCGCATCCTCCGCAGGAGCTTCCGGCTCAAAATCTTCCTCAGGTGGTGCGTCGAAATCCGTAGGTGCCGGGGGTTCATCGACGGGCTCTTGCGGTGCAACAGGAGCTGTAACAGAAACAAATCTACCGCTCTTAACCTGTTCTTCCAGCTTCGTAAGCCGGGCATTTAAGGATTTTGCATCCATCTGCAATTCTGGCTGGCATAGGCTGACGATACACAGTTCCGCATCCACACGGCGGCTGGCACTGCGTGTAAAGCCTTGCATGGTCTGCTCCAGCAGTTCCATGATTCGAATCAATTCCCCGGTGGAGAAGGCCGCAGCCAAAGCTGAAGCCTGCTGATCCTGCACAACACCGGAAAGCATGGATACAGCACTGTCCGGCGCGGTTTTCATTACCAACAGATCCCGGGTAAGGCATGCCAGTTCATCCAGCAATGCCCCGAGGTCCTTTCCATCGGCATAAAGTCGGTTAAAAAGTTCCAATGCGCCACGAGTATTATGGGCAGCCACATACCCCATCATTTCGCCGCATTTTTGTTCTCCGGCAATTCCCAGGCAGACATAGACTTTTTCTGCCGTTAATTCACCCACTGTTGCCGATGCACATTGATCCAACAGACTAAGGCCGTCACGCATGCCACCATCCGCCATCCGGGCCAATACCTTTGCTGCGCTTTCGTCCAGATCGATATTCTCCTGGTAGGCAACATAGTGCAGCCGAGCCGCAATGTCCTCCTGAGAAAGTCTGCGGAATGCAAACCGCTGACAACGGGACAAAATGGTAGCCGGAACCTTATGCAATTCCGTGGTAGCCAAGATGAACAGCAGATGTTCCGGAGGCTCTTCAATGATCTTCAGCAGCGCATTGAAAGCCGAAATGGAAAGCATATGCACTTCATCAATGATATAGACCCGCATCCGCACCTGGGAAGGCGTATAGATGGCATCATCACGCAGATCACGGACATTGTCTACACCGTTGTTGGAAGCTGCGTCGATTTCCAACACATCCATACAGGCACCGGAATCAATCGCCAAGCAAGCCTCACAGCAATTACAAGGGTTTCCGTCGTGAGGATTCAGACAGTTTACCGCCTTTGCCAAAATTTTTGCACAGCTGGTTTTACCCGTTCCCCGGGAACCGGTAAACAAATAGGCATGGCTCATTTTGCCGCTGAGAAGCTGGGTTTTCAAAGTTTGGGTCACAGCCAACTGGCCGGACACATCATCAAAGGTTTGCGGACGGTATTTCCGATATAAAGCTTGGTACACCATCGTTTCCTCCCCCTTTCTTGAAGCAATGAAAAGCATAGACTGGCTCATAACAAGATCGCACACCCACATTTGAACCTGCTGAATACCCGAAACCGGTACAGCCAGCTCTGGAACAGCAACCCCACGGCACACGAGAAGATCCGCTTAATGCTGCTTGGTTCCCCACCTGACATGGTTCACGGGATCTCGTTGCGTGAGACCGTTCCTTCAACACCGCTTATACCGGCCAGACAGTACTCAGGCAAACCCGGGTGTGGGAATTCATCCCTGCTATAGCGGATTGCAGGCATAGGGCACCGCTATCTCCCCGACTAGTGCGACCTTGTTACAAGCCAGTCGCCGCAACAAGGATATTAGATTAAAATCAGTTAACCTTAGTATCAATAAATTCAGCCAGTTCACCGAAGGTGGTAATACGCTGATCTTCCAGATCCAGCTCAATGCCCAGTTCGCTTTCCAGATCCATAATCATTTCCACAACATCCAGGGAATCAATGCCCAGGCTTTCAAAAGTGCTTTCCGGGGTGATTTCGGAAGCATCCAAATCTAACTGTTTCGCTGCGTAGGAAACCAGTTTTTCATACATAACTAAAGCCCTCCAATTATTTATTTATGCATTACCTTAAAGTATTTTATTACATCAACGCAGGTTTGTCAATGCCGGTTTTTACCGCCATTCCGGCCGCACAGGCTGTCGCCCAAGCAATCTGTAAATTGAAGCCACCGGTGTAGGCATCACAGTCTATCATCTCACCGGCAAAATACAGTCCCCTAACCAATTTGGACTCCATGGTTTTGGGATCAATTTCAGAAACCTTAATACCACCGGAGGTAATAATTGCCTCAGCGATAGGTCTTTTCCCTGTAATCTCCAGGTCGAATGCCTTCAGAATCTGCACCAGTTCCCTGCGCTTCTGTTTCGTCAAACTGTTTGCCTGCATGGTTGGATCAATCTGCGTCCGATGCAGTACCACGGGAATCATGGATCTTGGTAAAAGATCTGTAAGGGCATTTTCCATGGAACGGTTTTGATACATCTCCAAATCCCGAAGAATGCGATCATCCAGTTTGTTTTCTTCCAATGCCGGCTTCAGATCAATTATTAAGTGACAACCCTCTCCTTTTAGGTGAGCGCTGGCACTGAGAACCGTCGGGCCGGAGATACCAAAATGGGTAAACAGCAGTTCTCCAAAGTCCTTATACAGAAGCTTACCCTTTGCAGTCAGCAGTTTTACGCCCACATTCCGCAGACTAAGACCCTGCATTTCCAAGCAGTCCGTTCCTGCAATTTCCAAGGGAACCAAAGAGCCTTCAAGCTCTGTTACCATATGCCCCAAAGCCTGTGCCATCGTAAAACCGTCACCGGTAGAGCCGGTGGTAGGATAGCTCAAACCACCTGTAGCCAAAATAACCCAATCTGCATAAATCTTTCGCTGATCGGTTTCTACACCGGTCACAACACCATTTTCCTGGAGAACAGAACGAACCCTTTCGGTCTTGACTGTGACATTTTGCTTGCGGAGCTCTCTTTCCAGGCAATCCAAAACAGACTGGGAACGATCTGTAGTCGGAAAAACCCGGTTTCCCCGTTCTGTTTTCAAGGCGCAACCCTGCTCCTCAAAAAAACGCATCACAGCCGAAGGCGGACAGGCCGTCATGGCGCTATACAAAAAGCGTCCATTCCTTGGAATATTTTGCAGCACCTCTTGCTCCGTGCAATCGTTGGTTACATTACAGCGGCCTTTTCCGGTAATCAGCAATTTCTTGCCCAAGCGGCTATTCTTTTCCAGCAACAGAACACGGGCGCCACGGCGTGCCGCGATGATTGCCGCAAACATACCGGCAGGCCCGCCGCCGACTACGATTCCATCATAGCTCATCATGCTTCGCCCTGCTTTTCGTAGACATTGTATTCTTCCCAAATATGCTCCAAATTATTGAATGTTTTTGCCAATTCCTTCTCTTTTTTGGCTGCAATAGCCACAATTAGGGCATTGGTTACACTCATAGGCGCAACAAGGGAATCCACCAAAGATACCATATCTCCCTTCGCCACCAAAACATGGTCACAGTTCTGTCCCAAGGGAGAAAGGCGGCTATCCGTCAGACCAACAACCGTAGCACCGGTACTACGGCAATACTGAACACCCTTGACAGTGGTCGTGGAATACCGGGGGAAACTGTAAGCAATGACTGCATCACCGGGACCAACACCCACGATTTGTTCAAACATTTCACTGATACCCGAGGCGGTAACCACATGGACATCCCGGAACATATAGTTCAGATAGTATCCCAGGAAATTCGCCAGCACCGCAGTGGAGCGAACACCCAGAATATATACTCTGCGGGCATTTAAGATGGCATCCACAGCCGCACGAAACTCTTTGCGATCCACCGTTTCACCGGTTTGACGCAGACGATCCATATCTGCCTGCAGAACCATAGAAAGAACATCCTGATCGCCAATACGGTCATTGGCCACTTCTATCCGCTGCACAGAGGTCAACCGATTGACTACCATTTTTTGCATTGCCTTTTGCAGGCTGGGGTATCCGTCAAAACCAAGTTCCACGGCAAATCGCACCACCGTAGACTCCGAAACACCGACAGTTTTACCCAAGCGGCTGGCTGTCATGAATGCAGCCTTATCGTAAGATTCTGTAATGTAGCGGGCTATCTGACGCTGACCTTTGGAAAAACTAGGCGCTTTATTTTGCAAAAGCATTAAAATATCTTGATACATGGCATTCTCTCCATATTTTCAGTAAAATGAAAGACATAAAATTTATTTCATTTTTCATCATAACAGATGTCTTGCATTTTTGCAAGAACAAGAAGGAAAAATTGCAAAAATTGGTGGAGCTTTTACAGCCCCACCAATTCATCCTCTGTTAAGTACCGCCAAGCACCGGTCTTTAAGTTTCCAAGAGACAGCTTCCCTTCCCCAATTCGACGCAAACGGGTAACCTGCATCCCGGCAGTCTCACACATTCTGCGAACCTGGCGGTTGCGTCCCTCATGGATCGTCACCAAAAATTTCGCCCGGGTCCCCTCCGCACGAAGCAGCGTCACCTTAGGCGGTCGGATTCGGTAACCATCCAGTTCAATAGGACGCCCCAGGAGTGCCGATGCAGCCTCGTGATATCCGGTAGTCCACACCTCATAGATCTTGGATATCTCCTGTTTAGGGTGCATCAGGCGGTTGGCAAAAGCACCGTCATTGGTCAAAAGGAGCAAGCCTTCCGAATCATAGTCCAATCTTCCCACAGGGTAGACCCGAACACCGCAGTCTTCCACCAACTGGGCAACTGTTGGCCGTCCTTTCTCGTCGCTGAGAGTCGTCACATAGCCACGGGGCTTATTCAGCATAATGTACACCGCTTTTCCGGGAGACGGAAGTTCCTTTCCGTCCACCAGAATGCAGTCAATTTCCGGGTCAGCACTTTCCCCCAAAGCAGCAATCCGACCATTCACAGTAATTCTGCCTGCCTGGAGAAGTTCCTCCGCTTTCCGCCGGGAGGCGACGCCTCTGGCAGACAGTATTTTTTGTAGACGCTGCGTCATGGTGTCCCTCCAAATAACCGTTTCCAAAAACTGCGTTTTTGGATTTTCTCATATTCTACCGTCTGTCCGTATACCAAAGAGACTTTACCAACCACTTTGCCATCCAAACAAACATACCCTACCCCCGCTTCCTGGCCCTGTACAACAGGCGCATAGACAAAACCGGGGCCGGACAAAAGGATCTCCGGATTTTCCTCCGCAGTCAAAGGATATACAAAATCTTCTGCTGCCAACAGCTGCACCCGTTCTGATTCTCCGCCTAACACAGAAACTGTCCCCATACATTCCCCTTGCTCTACGATCTGATTGGGTGTATAGCGGGAAAAGCCTTCCTCCAACAAATTGCTGTGGTCTTGCCAGTCGTTTCCGTCATTGATGGTAACACAGATCAGCCGTCTGCCCTGCCGGGTTGCACTGGATACCAGGATGCGCCCGGCAGCTTTGGTGTATCCGGTTTTCACGCCATCAGCACCGTCCACACGCCACAACAGTTTATTGTGGTTTTGCAGACCTCTGCCGCCAAAACGCACCGATTTGGTAGAAACAGTTTGATAAAAAATGGAATTTTTCATGGCGTAGGCCGCCAAAACTGCCAAGTCCCGGGCTGTTGAATAATGATTGGGGCTATCCAAGCCGTTAGGATTCTCAAAATGCGTTCCCTGTAACCCCAAACGGAAAGCCTTGTCATTCATCATCTGGACAAAGCCTTCTACTGTACCGCCACAGTAAATTGCTAAGGCAACGGCAGCATCATTTCCGGAAGAAAGCATCAGCCCGTACAAGAGCTCCTGCAAGGTCAGAACCTCGCCCTCACGCAGATACATGGATGACCCTTCGATGCCAACCGCTTCTGCCGGGATTTTCATTCTGTCCAGCACATTACACTGTTCACAAATCAGCAACGCTGTCATGATCTTAGTGGTACTGGCAATCAGGCTTCGGCTGTCAGCATCCTTTTCATACAGCAATCGGCCGGTATCGGCATCCATCAATACAGCCTTCTTAGCTGAAATCGCCCTTACTTCACAGGGCAAAAACAGAACGGTGGCTATGAGAACAGCCACCGTTCCTGAAAAAACACGTTTCATCTTTTCTCACCCACGGATAGCTTTTCCGGGGCGGCAACGGATTATTCAGCGTTCTTTTTCTTTCTTGAGTCAAAATACGAGGCAATTTGCTCCAACACATCAGGTACCTGCTCCACAATGCGATCCGCTGTGGTGCTGGGAGGTACTGCAACAGGAAGCATCCGAACAGTTCCTTCCTTGATAACCATAAAAGCAATCGGAGTCACTTTGACGCCGCCAAAGGCACCGCCGCCAAAGGGGTTTTCCTGCTTGTTCGCATTTTTGGATACATAGTCACTGCCACCGCCGCCAAAGCCAACACTGACCTTGGAAATGGGAATGAGGGTAATACCATCCGCCGTAGTAATGGGATCGCCAATCACAGAATTGACATCTACCAATTCCCGAATCTTTGCAATGGTATTTTCCAACATATTGGGTAAATTCTTACTCATTTCACAGCACCGCCTTGTCTTAAGTTAATGATTGGTTATTGATTCACACTCAGCTCTGCTGCGTTTCCTCTGTTTGGATCTGCAGCTGATCGGGATCCTGGTCCAAAGGCTCACCGAAGTTCACCTTTTCAATAGGGGGCAGATCCTCCAAAGATTTCAAGCCAAATGTACGCAGAAAATCCGGTGTGGTTTTATACTGAATGGGTCTGCCGGGCACATTCAATCTTCCTGCTTCTTCGATCAGCTTTTTGTTCAGCAGCGCGCCCACAGAATAGGAACTGTCCACGCCTCGAATCTGCTCCACCAACGCTTTTGTTGCCGGCTGGTAGTATGCAACAATCGTCAGTGTTTCCAGCTGAGAAGACGATAACTTAGGAGGTTTCCGAGTCTCCAGAGCCTTACTGACATAGTCAGCCATTTCACCGGAAGAAACCATTTGATAACCATTTTCCAGTTTTAAGACCCGAATTCCCCGGCGTTCAAAAGCCAAGTTATTGGCAAGCTCGTCAGCAGCCTTTATGATCTCATCCGGATCAATCTCCAACACCTCGGACAAGCGACTGACTTCGATCCGTTCTCCGGAGGCAAAGAGGATCGCTTCAATCACCCTCTGCAATTCATTGGAATCCATCGTCTTTCACCTCCAAATTAACCTTGGCTTCATCCACCAAACGAATATTGGGATTCTCGCCGGTAATATCATCCTCCAGGGATACAGAGCCTGTTTTGCACATTTCCAGTACAGAAATAAAGGTTGCAACCACCTCAGAACGGGTTTTGTTGCCTTTGAAAAGATTCTTTAGCCTCTCCACGCCCCGCAGAACCAGCCGCCGCAGAATCTCAACAGTCTTTTTGCCCACAGGATACCGTTCGCGGCCTACAATTCCCTTAAAGTTAACAGTAGGGGGCGGCAGTCTTCTTTGATTCCGTTCGGAAATATTATCCAGAGCCTGCAAAAGATCCGCTGTTTCGTGCTGATAGCGGTAGGACTGCTCCTTAGGCAGCGGCTCCGGCTCCTTAGTAAACAGGCATCGACCGATCTCGTTGCGGGGCTCCAGCCAGGTAATGGCGGTACGGATCTGCTCCATGGCCTCTTTGCGTTGCCGCTCGATCAGAGATTGGCGGAGCATATCCAGTTCGCTTTCCGCTTCCGCCTGTTCTGCCGCGGAAAGGAGCATTTTGGTCTTAATGAGCATCAAATGGGATGCCATGGTAATAAACTCACTGGCAATCTCCATATCCAAACGTTTCATTTCCTCCAAGTAGGCAAGATACTGCTCCAAAATGGCGGTAATGGAAACATCCTGGATCTCTATTTTATTCTTGCTCAGCAGCAGAAATATGACATCCAGAGGACCTTCAAAATCCTCCATCTGCTCTGTGCGGGTGTGGACGATTCCCTCCAGACGATATTGCGGCTGTCCCATACTTTATCCCCGATCTATACATACCCATAATATTTTTAGTATTATACCACCACTTGCCTGTTTATGCAATACTTTCCCATAATTTTAGCTAAGATTCCCTTTCCGTACACCGTCCTTGCGTAATGAAGAAAAATATTGTATAATTCAAGAACAAAATCACCCTGCACCGCATATCTTATTTGGAGCAGAACAAAAAGGAGGCAGCTTATGGAACTAACCATCGATGGCAGAAAAATCACTGTGAAGCCCGGGCAATCCTTACTGGATGCTGTGAAAGCATTGGGCCTTCTGACAGGCAAACTTTCTCTGGATCCACTGGCTGCCAAAATTGCCGGTGAAGTCTTTACCTTAAACTATATCCCTGTCCGTCAGCAGGAGATCACACCGGAGCGCACCTCTATGCGCCGAGCTATGGCGGCTTCCGGTGGCACCGTAAAACTGCTGCGCTACAGCGATCCCACCGGCAAGGATGCCTATACCCGCACCGCCCAATTTGTTCTCTTTCTTGCTTTGGAGCAGCTTTGGCCCCAGGCCCACGCCAGAATGGACTGCACCGTCGGCTCCGGTCTTTACATCCGCGTCCGTGGCGCAGAGGATTTCTCCGCCCTTAGGCTAAAAGAACATGTAAAGTCTTTGGTCGCCCAAGATATCCCCCTGTGCCGCTGTCGGTGGCAGACGGAAGAAGCCATTGGGTATTTTTCCGCCAAAGGTCATGAGGATAAGGCAGAGCTGCTCCGCTGGCGTCCGCTTCCCTACTTTGATGTCTATACCCACGGGAACTTTGCGGATTATTACTACGGAGAAATAGCACCATCCACCGGTTTTCTCCGTGTTTGGGATATCCGGGAAGCTAAAGACGGATTTCTGTTCATTTTCCCGGATGACAATCACCCCGACCAGGTGGCAGAGTATCAGGATATGCCAAACTTTCTGTCGGTTTGCACGGAAGGCGAACGCTGGTGCGAGCTGATGAAGTGCGAGACAGTTGCCGATTTGAACCGCAGAGTGGAAAGTGGGCAAATCCGGGATCTGATCCGGGTCAATGAAGCACTCCACGAAAAGCGGTACTCCCAAGTTGCGGATATGATCTGTCAAAGAAATGCCCAGGCTGTCATGCTGGCAGGCCCCAGCTCCTCGGGAAAAACCACCTCGGCAAACCGTCTTGCCACACAGCTGAAAGTCCACGGAAAAGATCCCATTCTCTTAAGCTTGGACGATTACTACATTGACCGGGATCTTATCCCCTTTGGTCCGGACGGAAAAAGAGATTTTGAGCACATCAACACCATTGATACCGATCTTTTTGGAAAGCACTTGGTAAAGCTTCTGTCCGGGGAATCGGTGGAACTGCCCAGTTTTGATTTCAAAGCCGGAAAACGCCGGTATAACGGACATACTTTACAGCTTCGTGAAAACTCCGTTATTATTGTGGAGGGACTGCACGGGCTGAATCCGGTGCTTCTGCCGCCGGAGCTGGATCGCAACCGGGTTTTCAGAATGTATGTCAGTCCCCTACTGCCCCTGAACCTGGATGACCACAATCGCATCCCCACCAGCCTTCTTCGTCTGCTTCGGAGGATCGTCCGGGACTACGAGACCCGGGGCACCTCTGTGGAGGGAACCATCGCCATGTGGGATTTGGTACGCCGTGGCGAAAAGCTATGGATCTTCCCCTTCCAGGAAAGCGCCGATGTTATTTTTAACAGCTCCACCCTTTATGAGCTGGCAGTTTTGAAAAAGCATATTTTCCCACTTTTGACCCGGGTTCCCCCGGAGGATCCCGGCTACGACAGTGTTCAGGCCATTGTAAAAATTCTCAACTTTATCCGGGAAGCCGATGTGGATGACGAAATCCCGCCCACCAGTCTGGTTAGAGAATTTATTGGCGGAAATGCCTTTTATCGTTAAAAGAATCTACAAAACATCAAACGGCACCTGTAAAAACAGGTGCCGTTTCCTATTATTTTTCACCAATGGACATAATGTCATAGGGTGTGGTTTGATAGACAAAGTAGTTGAGCCAGTTGGAGAACAACAGATTTGCGTGGCTGCGCCAACGAACGATGGGCTCTTTGGTATCATCGTCATCGGGAAAATAATTCTCCGGCACATGGATGGGCAAGCCCTGATTCTTATCCCGCAGATATTCCCTATTCAGGGTGTCCTGATCGTACTCAGAATGACCGGTCACAAAGATCTGTCGGCCGCCTTTATTCATCACAGCATATACACCGGCTTTTTCCGAAGAAGCAATGATCTTCAGTTCCGGTACTGCCTCAATATCTGCCCGGTCTACTGTGGTGTGCCGGGAATGGGGTACCCAGAAGATATCGTCGAAGCCCCGGAGCAGAATGGCCCGTTTATAGTCTGCCGTATGAGGGAATACGCCAAACAACTTCTCCTCCATGGTGTGCTTGTTGATTCCATAGTGGTAATAAAGTCCGGCCTGCGCACCCCAGCAAATATGGAAAGTGGAATGAACATGGGTCTTGCTCCACTCCATAATCTCACAAAGCTCCGGCCAATAGTCAACATCCTCAAAAGGCATCAACTCCACCGGCGCACCGGTAATCACCATGCCGTCAAACTTTCGATGCTTCAATTCTTCAAAGCTTTTATAAAAAGAAAGCATATGATCGGCCGACACATTTTTGGGTTGGTGGGATGTGGTATGCATCAGTTCCAAATTTACCTGCAGCGGAGTATTGCCCAACAGGCGGCTTAACTGGGTTTCTGTCACGATCTTGGTAGGCATCAAATTCAGCAAAACGATCTCCAGCGGGCGGATATCCTGGGTAATGGCCCGGTCCTGCTGCATAACAAATATATTCTCCTGCTGTAAGGCTGCGGCTGCAGGCAGGTCGTTGGGAATCCGAATAGGCAAAATACTCACCTCTTAGTTCTGTGTTTTGATACATTCTATCCCAAGGTGTCCATTTTGTCAATTCTTGTTCCCTGATAATAATATAAAAGAATCTGTGCATAGGAATTGCCTGCTGTCGCCATGGCATCTGCACCATACTGACTCATCCCCACCCGATGGCCGTGTCCCCATGTAGTTAACAAAATTCCCTCGGGTTTAACTGTTACAGAAAATGCCGTAGAATTCAATTCCAATAACTTACGAAGCTCCACACCGGTAAAACGGCAGCCCCCTATGGTCAGTGCCGCCACACCGCCGCCTTCGGTATAAGTAACCCCCCGAATCCAGCTTTCCGGCCCACCATGAAGCCCAATACCCAACCGGTCTTCTAAAATATCTTTGCTAAAAAACACCTCTGCAGTATATTTGGCAGCATGTTCCTCCCCGGGACTGTCTACCGACTGCAGATACGGCACATCTCCGCCCCAAACAGCTGCCGCATCCTCCGTTCTGCCCCCGGAACAGGAAAAATAAGTGGCTTCAATCAGCGCGCCTTCATAGGTCAGAACTTGTCCGACCGTCTGCTCTACTGCACTACGAATCTTACTAAGATTTTCCTCTGTTCCGCCTCTGGCCAGGTAGCTCTCCGGAGAAACATAGGCTTGACAGCAGCCGGAATCTACACAAACTGCCCCCATGGGATGACGAATCCCCTCTTCTTCCCGTTTCAGCGTATAGGTTCGCGCTACCACCGCCTGTGCTTTTAGCGCCTCCGTTTCAAAATCCGCAGGCATTTCCCCTAAAACAACACCAACCACATAGGTTTCCAACTCCATAGGTGCGATTGAGCCATCCAAATGCTGCACATAAATTTGCTTCGATTGCGGAGAAATAACGGAAGGTTCTGATGACTGGGTCGGCTGCGTAATTTCCGGCAAGTCAACAAATCTTGACTTTCGCTTCTGCTCAAAATGCAGTAAAAGCGACGGTGCCAGTGCTCCCAAAAGAAACGCTGCCATCAGTTGTCTGACTTTTGGATTCATGGACATCCCTCCCGGCTTCATTGTAGCAAGCCTTTCCGGCGGAATCTGCCGCAGGATGTCAGAAGAAAAAACAAGAATATTCACACCGAAACATCCCATTTGTCCCAAATGTTTGTATGGAATTTCTTTCAATTTGTAACCACCTTCTTGACAGACAACACGCAGACAGCTATAATTTATATTAGATTGATGCGAAACGGAGATAAATATGAAACACACCTGGAAACGCATTCTTCCCGTACTTATGATCCTTGCTGTCCTGTGCAGCATTGGCTGGTACTTATTTATTTACGACCGAGACTTTACACAAGATGTTTTGCTGAAGCATGCCCGATATTTTGAGGAACGCGGCAAGCACTCTACCGCCACATGGCTTTACAATCTTGCCTATAACCAATCCGGTGACAGCGACGATATCGCGATTGAGCTTGCACAGCAATACATAGCTAACGGCAACTATGCCAAGGCGGAATACACCCTGTCTAATGCCATCGCTGACAACGGTGGTTCTGTGAAGTTGTATATGGCGCTGTGCCAAACTTATGTAGAGCAGGATATGCTCATGGATGCCGTTGCTATGCTGGACAGCATTGGTGATCCGGCGATCCGCGCAGAGCTGAACAATATGCGGCCTGCGGCTCCTACATCCAGCCATGATTCCGGTTATTACAGTCAATACATCAGCATCACGCTGGAATCCGAAAGTGGCAAGCTGTATGCCAGCACGGACGAAAATTATCCTTCCATACAGGATGATCCCATTCAAGAGGAAATTTCCTTAAACGCAGGAAAGAACACTATCTATGCCTTGGCCGTCGGTGATAACGGACTTGTCAGCAAGCTCTCCATCTTCAACTACACCGTAGCCGGTGTCATCGAGGAAGTTACCCTTACCGATCCGGCAATCGATGCGGCCGTCCGTCAGCAGCTGGGACTTACCTCCAAAGATACATTGTTCTCCAGCGATCTTTGGGCCATTACAGAATTTGAAATGCC
>JAGBTV010000089.1 GCA_017631155.1 Oscillospiraceae bacterium
GCCGGTGGCAAGCATACCATAATTTCGCGAAGCGGAATCGAGGGATCTTTTCGCTGAAATTACTGGAAATAGTATCGAAAGTGTGTAGATTTCTCGACTCACTTCGTTCGCTCGAAATGACAAACTTGGGAGAACATCTGCCCGACAAACGGAAATTGGCAAGCGCGGGAACGGGTTGTTCTTCCGTGAGCTTACAGGTCGCATGCCCGATTTTGCAGCAGGGCTTTTCTGTTGCAACAGCAAGTCACTTTTACGGAACAAAAGGGTTGAATTGTTCATAGTTTTGCGTTATAATGTTAGGGAATTATGCTTTAAAATAGGTGGATTGTGGACATTTGCCCATCCCCTGCCAAAAATAGCTGTTTTTTGTAAAAACACCAAGTATGAGGTTATGTTATGAATATTCCTTTTTCTCCTCCGGATATTACCGAGGCTGAGATCCTGGAAGTTGCCCAGGCTCTGCGCTCCGGTTGGATCACCACAGGCCCCAGAACCAAAGAATTGGAACGGCAGGTTGCCGCTTTTTGCGGTACCGACCGGGCTGTGTGCTTAAACTCCCAAACTGCCTGCGCAGAAATGGCGCTGCGGCTGTTGGGTGTGGGCCCCGGAGATGAGGTCATCACCAGCGCATACACCTACACCGCCTCCGCCTCCATCATTGACCATGTAGGCGCAAAAATTGTTTTGGTGGATACCCAGGAAGCTTCTTTGGAGATGGACTACGAAAAGCTGGAGGCTGCCATCACCGAGAAGACAAAGGCCATTATCCCGGTGGATCTGGGTGGTATCCCCTGTAACTACGCCCGGCTGTATGAAATTGTCGAAAGCAAGCGCGGCTTGTTTCAGCCCAATTCCGATATTCAGAGAGCTTTGGGTCGGGTGGCCATTATGGCAGACACAGCCCACTCTTTTGGCGCTTCCCAAAAGGGCATCATGGCCGGCGCGCTGGCAGATTTCTCCTCCTTCTCTTTCCATGCAGTGAAGAATCTGACCACCGCAGAAGGCGGCGCACTGACCTGGAAGACCATTCCCGGTATTGACAACGAAGCCATCTACAAGCAGCTGCAGCTGTTTTCTCTTCACGGTCAATCCAAGGACGCTTTGGCAAAGACCAAGCTGGGTGCCTGGGAGTATGACATTGTGGGCCCCTGGTTTAAGTGCAACATGACGGATGTAGCTGCCGCCATTGGCCTGAGCCAGATGAAGCGGTATGACGCCATGCTGGCAAGAAGAAAAGAAATCATCGGCCGGTACGATGCCGCCCTGAAACCCCTGGGTGTTTTGGTGCTGCCGCACTACACCGAGAATCATCAGTCCTCCGGCCATCTGTATCTGACCCGGATTCCCGGAATCACCCCGGAGCAGAGAAATGAGATCATCACCAAAATGGCAGAGCGGGGTGTTGCCTGCAATGTCCACTACAAGCCCCTGCCTATGCACACCGCCTATAAGAACATGGGCTTTGATATCGGTGATTTCCCCAACGCTTATGACAATTTTGCCAACGAGATCAGTCTGCCCCTGCACACCTGTCTGACTGACGAGCAGGTAAGCTATGTCATTGACAACTATACAGAAGTTTTGAAGGAATACTTATGATCCTAAAAAAATGGGAAGCACTTCCCGAAGCTTTGCGCACCGATGGGGTGCAGCCCTATTACGAGGTCTTACAAAAAAAGCAGTTCAGCCTTATCTGCAAGCGGCTGTTTGATATTGTGGTTTCCGCAGTGCTGCTGCTGATCCTGCTGCCTGTCTTTTTGATCCTTGCCATTGCCATCAAGCTGGATTCTCCCGGCCCGGTGTTCTACCGGCAGGTTCGTGTAACCCAGTACGGCAAGCGTTTCCGGATCTTCAAATTCCGCTCCATGGTGGCAAATGCCGACAAGATCGGCACCCAGGTTACCGTAGGTAATGACAGCCGGATCACCCGAATGGGAAAATTGATCCGCAAGTGCCGTTTGGACGAGCTTTGTCAGCTGATCGATGTATTTCGCGGCACCATGACCTTTGTAGGTACCCGGCCGGAAGTTCCCAAGTATGTGGATGCCTACACCCCGGAAATGATGGCAACCCTGCTACTCCCTGCCGGTGTCACCTCTCTGGCCAGCATTCTTTATAAGGATGAAGACCGGCTTTTGGAGGGCGCAGAGGATGTGGACAAGGTCTACACCCAAGAGGTGTTGCCGGAAAAAATGCGCTACAACCTCCGCTCCGTGAAGGCCTTCCGCTTCTGGGGTGATATTAAAATCATGTTTATGACGGTCTTCGCGGTGCTGGGAAAAGAGTACCGGGAAGAAGCCGATACCAAGAATCAAGAAAAGGTCGAAACCCAATGAATATTTGGCTGATTAATCACTACGCCGTTCCGCCCCAGTATTATCCTTTGGCGCGGCAGACCTATTTTGCCAAGCATCTGATGGCTATGGGACATCAAGTTACCATTTTTGCCGCCAGCACCGTCCATAACTCAGACAAAAATCTGATTACCGACGGCGCAAAATGGCGGGAAGAAACGGTGGACGGTGTTCACTATGTTTATATCAAATGCAAAGACTACCTGGGCAGCGGCTTGAAACGGGTCTACAATATCTGCGAGTTTGCCTGGAAGCTTCCGGGAGTCTGCAAAAAATTCCCCAAGCCCGATGCCATCGTGGCCACCTCCATGCCCCCCACATCCTGCGCCATGGGCATTCGGCTGGCCAGAAAGTATAAGTGCCGGGGCATTGCGGAGATCGCAGACCTTTGGCCGGAATCCATCGTGGCCTACGGCATCGCAGGCCCCAAGAACCCCGCTGTCATTGCCCTGCGGTGGCTGGAAAAGCGGATCTACAAAAGAGCAGACGCTGTGGTTTTTACCATGGAAAATGCCTATCAGTATATCCGGGAACGGGGTTGGGAGAAAAAGATCCCCGAAAGCAAAGTCTTTTATGTGAATAACGGCGTGGATCTAAACCTGTTTGAAGCCAACCGGCAGCGTTTCCCCCTGGAAGATCCGGATCTGGAGGACCCGGACACCTTCAAGGTGGTATACACCGGCTCCATCCGCAAGGTCAACAACTTAGGCTTGCTGCTGGACGCAGCAAAGAAAGTCACAAACCCCTCCGTTCGTTTCTTGATTTGGGGCGACGGGGATGAGCTGGAATCTCTTCGTCAGCGGGTGGAAGAAGAAAAGATCACCAATGTCCGCTTTAAAGGACGGGTGGCAAAAAGCTTTGTTCCCTCTATCGTCAGCCGGGCTGATTTGAATATCGCCCACAACACCCCCTCTTCCCTGTTTGTCTACGGCATCAGCTTTAACAAGCTGTTTGACTATCTGGCCGCCGGCAAGCCTGTTCTCTCCGACTTCCCCTGCGGGCATAACCCTGCTGTGGTTTGGAACGCAGGCACAGAAGTCAAGGATCCTACCCCCGAAAACATTGCCCATGCCATTGAAGATTTTGTTTGCATGGACAAAGAAATATATGCCCAATACAGTCAAAATGCTGCGGCTGCTGCCAAAGCCTATTCCTTTGAAGAGCTGACAAGAAAACTATACGCTGTGATCGAAAAACAGCCGTAAAGAAAGAAAAGGTGTCATTATGCAATTTATCGACTTAAAAGCCCAGTACCGGGCACTGCAGACCGAAATCAACCAGCAGATCCAGGATGTACTGGAAGCCGGTCAATATATCGGCGGTGCAAAAGTAAAAGAGCTGGAAGAAAAGCTGGCAGAGTATGTAGGCCGCAAACACTGCATCTCCTGTGCTAACGGCACCGATGCCCTGCAGATTGCCTACATGGTTTACGGCATCGGAGAAGGTGACGCTGTCTTCTGCCCCGATATCACATTCATTTCCTCCACCGAGCCTTCCAAGATGTTCGGTGCCACCTCCGTATTCTGCGACATTCAGCCGGATACCTACAATCTGTGCCCCGTAAGCCTGGAAAAGCAGATTCAGGCGGTTCTGGCAGAGGGTAAGCTGACGCCCAAGGCTGTGGTTGCCGTAGATATTTTGGGCAATCCCTGTGATTTTGATGCCATTATCCCCATCTGCGAAAAGTACGGTCTGACCCTCATTGAGGATGCCGCCCAAAGCTTCGGCGCTTCCTACAAGGGCAAAAAGTGCTGTGCCTTCGGTGAGATTGCCACCACCTCCTTCTTCCCTGCCAAACCTCTGGGCTGCTACGGTGACGGCGGCGCGATCTTCGTGGATGACGATGAGATCGCTGCGATCATCCGTTCTATCTGTGTCCACGGCAAGGGCCCCAAGGGCAAATATGACAATGTGCGTGTCGGCATGAACTCCCGTTTGGACACCCTTCAGGCTGCCATTTTGCTGCCTAAGTTTCAGGCTTTGGCGGAGCATGAGGTTGCAGACCGGCAAGTGGTTGCCCAGCGGTACAACGAGGCATTTGCCCCCCATTTCACCACCCCCTTTGTGCAGGAGGGCTGTGAGTCTGTCTATGCCCAGTATGCCATTTTGGCCAAAGACACCGCCACCCGGGACAAGGTAGTTGCCCACCTGACAGAAAAGAAGATCCCCAACATGATCTACTACCCCACTCCCCAGCACGCTCTGCCCGTTTTTGTGGGTGAGCCTCATTATGAAGAAACTTTTGTCAACGCCGATGATTACTGCGCCCGGACCCTGTCCCTGCCCATGCATCCTTACCTGGGTGCTGAAGAGCAGCAGATCGTCATTGATGCGGTTTTGGAGGCGCTGTAATGGAAAAAAATTATTTTGTGCATGAATCCAGCTTTGTAGACGAAGGCTGTGAGATCGGTGAAGGCACCAAGATCTGGCACTTCTGCCACATCCAAAGCGGCGCCAAAATCGGCAAAAAATGCTCTTTGGGACAAAATGTGAATGTCAGCAACAATGTTATTGTGGGTGACGGCTGCAAGCTGCAGAACAATGTATCCCTCTACGAAGGCGTTGTGCTGGAAGACAATGTATTTTGCGGACCCAGCTGCGTATTTACCAACGACCTGACCCCCCGGGCCAAATATCCCAAGGGCCGGGCTAATTATAAAAAGACTTTGATTCGGGAAGGCGCTTCCATCGGTGCCAATGCCACCGTGGTATGCGGTCACACTGTGGGGCGCTGCGCCCTCATCGGTGCCGGTGCTGTGGTTGCCTGCGATGTACCGGACTACGCCCTGATGCTGGGTGTGCCTGCCCGGTTGGCTGGCTATGCCTGCCGCTGCGGTGAACGGCTGTCTTTTCACGAAGAAAAAGCCGAATGTATGTCCTGTGAAAGAAAATATCAAATAAACGCCAATTTGGAAGTAGAGGAGATTTAATTATGTCTATCAAACAAGAACTCATTACAAAAATCCAGAACAAAACCCTTTCCATGGGTGTCTGCGGCCTTGGCTATGTTGGTCTTCCCCTGGCGGTAGATAAGGCCAAGCACGGTTTCAAAACCATCGGTTTTGATGTACAGCAGGAGAAGGTAGACCTGGTGAATTCCGGCAAAAACTACATCGGTGATGTGGTGGATGCCGATCTGCAGGAGCTGGTTGCCAACGGTATGCTGCGGGCAACTACGGATTTCTCCGAAGTCTGCAATGTGGACTTTATCGCCATCTGCGTTCCCACCCCCCTGGATGCCCACCAGCAGCCGGACATCAGCTATGTCCGTTCCTCCGCAGAAGCCATTGCCAAGTATCTGCAAAAGGGTACTATGGTGGTTTTGGAATCTACCACCTATCCCGGCACCACCGAAGAGCTTTTGATGCCCATTCTGGAAAAGGGCAGCGGCCTGAAGTGCGGTGAGGACTTCTATCTGGGCTTCTCCCCCGAGCGTGTGGACCCGGGCAATCTGATCTACAAGACCAGCAACACCCCCAAGGTGGTGGGCGCTATCGGTGAAGATGCCACAGAGGTCATTTCTATGGTCTACTCTGCCATTTTGGACAGCGATGTTCACACCGTTTCCTGCCCTGCCGTTGCGGAAATGGAAAAGATTCTGGAAAACACCTACCGCAACATCAATATCGGTCTTGTCAATGAACTGGCCATCCTGTGCAACAAGATGGGTATCAACATTTGGGAAGTCATTGACGCAGCCAAGACCAAGCCCTACGGCTTCCAGGCCTTCTATCCCGGTCCCGGCCTCGGCGGTCACTGCATCCCCCTGGACCCCTACTACTTAAGCTGGAAGGCAAGAGAATACGGTTTCCACACCAGCATGATCGAATCTTCCATGATGATTAACGACCGGATGCCCGAATATACCGTAGAACGGGCCGGCAAGATCCTGAACCGCCACTGCAAGCCTCTCAACGGCTCCAAGGTTCTGATTTTGGGCGTTGCCTACAAGCAGGATATTGACGACTATCGGGAAAGCCCTGCCATCCATGTCATCGAGGAGTTCCACAAGACCGGTGCCAAGGTAGATTTCTACGATCCCTACATCGCCAAGTACCGTGAAAAGGGTCAGTGGTTTGAAGGCCTCAAGGAGATCAACACCGAGATCCTGAACAGCTACGACCTGGTGTGCATCACCACCGCCCACTCCAATGTGGATTACAATATGGTAGCGGGTGCAGGTGTACCTGTGTTTGACTGCAAGAATGTGACGAAAAACATCGAAAACAAAGAAAATATCGAGGTTCTGTAAATGAAAAAGATCTGTTCGGTTGTGGGTGCCCGTCCTCAGTTTATTAAACTGGCTGTGGTATCCCGGGTACTGAGAAAACACTATCATGAAGTACTGATCCACACCGGTCAGCACTATGACCACAATATGTCCGATGTGTTTTTTGAGGAAATGGATATTCCCAAGCCCGATTACAACTTGGGCGTTTCCGGCGGCAGCCACGGTCAGATGACCGGACAGATGCTCATGAAGCTGGAAGAAGTATTTCTGGAAGAGAAACCCGACATGGTGCTGCTCTTTGGTGATACCAATTCCACCATGGCCGCCGCTTTGGCGGCGGTAAAGCTCCACATTCCCGTCTGCCATGTAGAAGCCGGCAACCGCTTCGGCACTTTGGAAAGTCCCGAAGAGGTAAACCGTACCGTTACCGACCATCTTTCTGCCATCAATCTGCCCTGTACCGATTCCAGCTTGGTATTTTTACAGCGGGAAGGCTTGGGTGAGAAGTCCACGGTGGTGGGTGATCCCATGTATGACGCATTCTGCTACTACACAGAGCAGCTGGACGGTAGTGAGCTGACGGAGATTCTGGATTTTGACAACAATCCTCTGGTGCTGCCCGAAAAATTCTACTACATGACCTGCCACCGGCAGGAAAATACCGACACCGACGAAAAACTGGACGGCATTTTCTCCGCTATGGAAGCGCTGCCCTATCCCACCATCTATCCCGTGCATCCCCGAAATCATGACCGGGCGCAGCGGCTGTGCAAGGCCAAGGGATATAAAAACATTCTGCTGACTTTGCCGGTTGGCTATAAAGCCTCTATTTCTTTGGTCAACAAGGCAGAAAAGATCGTCACTGACTCCGGTGGCGTTCAGAGAGAGGCTTTCTTCGCCGGGAAACCCTGTGTTACCGTGTTGGATTTTGTTGTTTGGCCGGAAACTATGCGTGACGGCTGCAACATCCTTGCCAAACCGGAAAAGGAAGACATCCTCACCAAGCTGAACCGGAAAGTGGTCTTTGACCCTGCCTATCAACCCTTTGGTGACGGACATAGTGCGGAAAAAATTGTGAAGATTATTAAGGAGCACTTGGCATGATTAAGGTTTGCCATGTTACCAGCGCCCATCCCAAAGAAGATGTGCGGATCTTTCATAAAGAGTGTGTTTCTTTGGCCAAGGCCGGCTACGATGTAACTCTGGTACAGCAGGGGGACAGCTACGAAAAAGACGGTGTCCATTTGGTCGGATTCGGTGCAATCCCCTCCAATCGCATAAAGCGAATCCTGTTTGGTGCCAAGATCGCATACCGGAAAGCCTTGTCTGTGGATGCGGATGTGTATCATTTACATGACCCGGAATTGCTGCCCTATGGCTTAAAACTGAAGAAAAAAGGAAAAAAAGTTATTTTCGACAGCCATGAGCACACGGCAGAGTCCATTTATGAGAAAGAATGGCTTCCTAAGTTTGTCAGATCTGCCGTATACACTGTATACGCAGCCTATCAAAAGAGGATCTGCAAAAATCTGGACGCCATTATCAGCGTAACGCCCAACATTGTTACGTATTTTCAAAAAATAAACCCCAAAACCATTCAGGTTGCAAATTATCCTGTTTTCGCAGAGCAGACTGCAGCAGAAATACAGAAGCAGTGCCGCGTAGTCTTTGCAGGCGGTATTTCCGACCAATGGAATCACCACACCTTATTGAAAGCCTTGGATAAGGTTCCGGAGTGCAGATATTGTCTGTGCGGCATCGCAAGTCAAAGCTATTTGGAACAGCTGAAAACATATCCGGCCTGGCAGAAGGTAGACTATCTCGGTAAGATCCCTCACAGCCAGGTAGCAGATCAGCTTGCTGCCAGTGTTGCCGGTATGGCCTTGCTGCAGCCCGGCAGAAATACCGACTGGGACAACGGCACCATTGGCAACACCAAGATTTTTGAGGAAATGCTGGCAGGATTACCGGTAATCTGCACAGATTTTGTGCTTTGGAAAGCCTTTGTAGAAAGATATCACTGCGGTATTTGTGTAAAGCCGGACGATGCGGACCAAATCGCCGCAGCGATCACCTATCTGTTGGACCATCCGGAAGAAGCCAGACAGATGGGTGAAAACGGCCGCCGAGCCGTGAAAGAAGAATTTAACTGGTGTGTGGAAGAAAAGAATCTTCTTGCCCTTTATGAAGATATTTTGAGAAACTAAGGAGATAATGGATATGAATTATGCACTGATCGGCTGTGGCCGGATTGCCACCAACCATATCAAAGCCGCTGTGAACAACAAGCTGAACATTGTCGCTGTCTGTGATGTTCTGCCCGAGGCTATGGAAGCTCTGCTTGCCAAGCACGGCCTGGAAAAAGACACTTCCATCAAACGTTACACCGACTACAAGCAGATGATCGCAGAAAACGACATCACTCTGGCGTCTATTGCCACGGAAAGTGGCATCCATGCCGAAATCGCGCTGCACTGCATTGATAACGGCGTGAATGTGATTATCGAGAAGCCCATGGCTATGTCCATCGACGATGCCGAAGAGATCATTCGCCGCAGTGAAGCAAAGGGCGTGAAGGTTTCCGCCTGCCATCAGAACCGCTTCAACATTGCCATTCAGGAGCTGCGTCAGGCTGTGGAAGCCGGCCGCTTCGGCAAGCTGTCCCATGGCTCTATCCATGTCCGCTGGAACCGGAACCAGGATTACTACACCCAGGCTCCCTGGCGTGGCACCTGGGCCCAGGACGGCGGCTGCCTGATGAATCAGTGCATCCACGGCATCGACCTGCTGCGCTGGATGATGGGTGATGAGGTAGAGGAAGTCTACGGTGTGACTCAGCAGCAGTTCCATGATTACTTAGAGTGCGAAGACATCGGCATGGCCGTTGTGAAGTTCAAAAATGGCGCTGTGGGCACCATTGAAGGCACCACCAATGTCTACCCCAAAAATCTGGAAGAGACTCTGTATATGTTTGGTGAGACCGGCACTGTGAAGATCGGCGGCACCTCCACCAACAACATCGATGTGTGGAACTTTGCCGAAGAAAATGAAGCTGACCAGAAGAACAAGGGTCTGCAGGAAGCTACCTCCAATGTTTACGGCAACGGCCACACCAGCCTGTTTGCCGATATGATGGATGCCATTGAAAAGGATCGCAAGCCCTATGTGGATGCGGTCGCCGGCAGAAATGCCCTGGAAATGATTCTGGCCATCTACCAGTCTGCCGCCACCGGCAAGCCCGTGAAGCTGCCCTTGGTGGGCGTTGCCTCTACCGATTTCACTGGGAGATTTGATAAATGAGTGAGTATCAAATTTGCAAGCGCTGTGTCATGGACAATATTGGCGATCCCAACATTGTCTTTGACGAAAACGGCTTCTGCAACTACTGCACCACCGCCCTGGCATTGAAACCCGACTGCCCGGAAAACGGAGATTTATCTAAAGTGAAAGCCTTGTTTGACAAAATCAAAGAGGCTTGTAAAAATGATCCGTATGATTGTTTGGTTGGTGTTTCCGGAGGACTTGATAGCTCCTATATCATTTATTTAGGTCATAAGTTTGGACTGCGGATGCTGGGCATTCACATCGATGACGGCCTGGACACGGAGCTTGCCAAGCAAAACATTAAAAACCTATGTGAAAAAGCTCAGGTAACCTTAATCAACCTTTGCCCGGATCCGGAGCAATATCGCGACTTGACTCTTTCCTTTTTTAAGGCAGGTGTCCCCAATTTGGCAATTCCCCAGGACAACTTGATCCTAGGCGCATTGACAAAAGCTGTAAAGGATTATCATTTAAAATACTTGCTCCATGGCAGCAATTACTCCATGGAATGTATTTTGCAAGAAGGAAATTCTTACACAGCTGCTGACGATGCCCACATTCGCGGGATTCAAAAAAAATTCAGCGGAAGGCCCATTGATAAACTCCCCTTGACCACCACTTTTGAAAACAGTATCCTTAAGCGTCTTCGTAAAGATGTGATTCGTGTTAAACCCTTAAATCTCATAGATTATCGCTTCGATACTGCCTTGCAGGAGCTTTATGAGTTCTGCGGCTATAAGTACTACGGTGCAAAACATCACGAGTCTGTCTTAACACGCTTTATGCAATGCTGGTATTTGCCCGAAAAATTTGCTGCGGATAAGCGCAAATCTCATCTTTCCAGTCTTGTTATTACCGGTCAGATAACCCGGGAGGAAGCATTGGATCGTTTGGCACAGCCGAAATATCCGTCTGAAGAAATGAAGCAGGCAGATTTCAACACACTGGCAAGCTTTTTGGGCATTTCCCGAGAAGAATTTGATGAGCTTATTTCTCAACCGCCTCATTCTCATGACGAATATCCCAAATCATTTTTGTCTAACAAGTTAGTCCCCGCTCTGCTGCATATTCGAAACAGCTTTTTCAAAAGGAAACGAGGTTGACTATGAACATCCTGGTAATCGCCCACTATCAAAGCGATGGCTCTCCTTGTGCCAGCTTTGTACACGATCAAGTCAAAGCATATCACGCATTAGGTCACAACGTTCGTGTTATTGTGCCCATAGCCGTCGGAAAAGGTGGTTTCCAGGAAAGCAGTCGTTTTTCTACTCTGCAACGGGAGTTTGACAACATTTGGTATCTCCATATGCGCTTTCTCTCCCTCTCTAACTTTGGAAAAAATGGATTTAACACAAAAAGCGCCATTGGTTCTTTGCGCTGGCACTTGCCCCTGGTTTTAAACAACTTTCAACCGGATATCATCCACGCACATACTTTGGGCTTCGATAGTGATATCGGTACATGGTTGAAGAAAAAACTAGGATGCCCCTTGGTAGTAACCACCCACGGCAGCGATATCACAGTTCCTTATCTGGAAGGAAAGAAAGACTGGCTCAAGTCTTGCTGTGATCAAACAGATGCTGTGGTGGGTGTTAGCTCCAAATTGATTCATCAGCTGAAAGACTGCGGCACCCGCACTCGACTACAAAGCATTTTAAACGGATTTGCCATAGAACATTTATCGGCAACAGCTAAAACACCGGACACCTGGCTTCAAGTCTGTAACTTGATTCCTTCCAAACATGCAGATACCACTATTCGTGCATTTGCTATGCACTTGGAAAAACACCCGAATGCGCACCTTACCATAATCGGCCACGGCGGTGAACGTGCCAAGTTGGAATCTCTATGTGTAGAACTCGGGATTTCTCATGCTGTTCATTTTACCGGTGCTCTGCCTAACCGGGATGTTTTAGCCAAAATGGCTGCCACCCAGTTTTTTGTTATGCCCAGCCATCCAGAGGGCTTTGGTATCGTGTACTTAGAAGCCATGGCCAATGGTTGCATCACTATTGGAACTGAGGGAGAGGGTATCGCTGATCTGATCATATCGGGTAAGAATGGTTTTTTGGTACCTCCGGATGCGCCAAATACGATCGCGCAGGTCATTGATTGGTGTCTTGCCAACCAGGAGGATTCTGCCGCTATTACCGAGCATGGCCGCTGTGATGCATTAAATCTCACTTGGGCTGAAAATGCCCAAGCATACACTTTGTTATTTAAGGAGCTGATTGGAAAATGATACAA
>JAGBTV010000009.1 GCA_017631155.1 Oscillospiraceae bacterium
ATAATTTCTTCTGTTCCTAAATGGAGGCATAGCTCAGCTGGTTAGAGCGCATGCTTCACACGCATGAGGTCACAGGTTCGAGTCCTGTTGTCTCCACCAGAATAAGACTCAGGATTGGATACAATTCTGAGTCTTTTTTATTTATAGGATAATATCCGCCTGGCAGGGAATTTTAAAATCATCGAAATATTGATTCTCCATGGGAATCCACGCTTCAAAGAATCGCTTATGGAGGAATGCGGGGCGTTGCAAAATTCTCTGTTTCTGGGTTTCTTCGTCAACAGTCAGAATAATCTTTAAATCGTAAGGATTGCCAAAGTACGGATGATGGCTGTATGTTCCCTCTAGGATGTTCAGTTTCTTTGGCGTGACGCAGACCGGATCAGCTAGGGTGAAGGTGCTGCAATCAAATGGTCGGTAAGAGAACGCCTGTCCTGCCTTCAATGGTGTCAAAACCTCTTCCTTGAACCGCTCATAGTCCACATTACCGCCTACCTCGGCGAACCGTTCCGGCGTGCGCTGTTCGGGGCGAAGGAAGAAATCATCCATGTGGAAAACATGGCAATCATATATCTCTGCCAGTTTTGCAGCAAGGGTAGTTTTGCCGGAGGTACATTTGCCGTCGATGGCAATGACCACGATATCATTTTGTGCCAAAAGTTCATCAATTCTCTTGTTGATTGCTTCCATAGTAACCGCCTCCGGAAAGATTTATTATATTCTAATGGAATTCCATGGAAACTACAAGCCCCACCGGGGGATGTGAAATGCAAAATTTTAACGTTACAAATTGGTAGGCAATATGCATTCTTCCACTATTGACGAAAAAAGGAAATTTTGTTATACTGAAATAACATAAAAAATGAAAGAAGGCGCGTCAGTATGGCAAAAAGCATTCAGGATATTCTGACCCTTATTGAAGAAAAGGGTATTCAGATGGTGGACTTTAAGATGGTGGACATCAATGGTCAATACCGCCATGTTACCATTCCCGCAGAGAATTTTTCTGAGGACACCATGAAAAGCGGCATCGGCTTCGATGCTTCCAACTATGGCTATGCCGTGGTGGAAAAGAGCGACATGGTTTTCATTCCCGATCCCGACACCGCAGTGGTCGATCCTTTCTGCCAAATTCCCACTCTGTCCATGACCGGCAATGCCATGATTATCGACTCTCCCAACAACAGACCTCTCCCGCAGTATCCCCGGAATATTATCCGGGCTGCTGTGGAGCATATGCGTCAGCTGGGTATTGCCGACACCATGAAGATCCTGCCGGAGTTTGAATTCTACCTGTTTGACGAAGTGTATTGGGAAGTCCAGGGCAACAGCATCGGTGCTTCTGTGGATGCCGTTCAGTCCTACTGGAACAGCGGCAGCGAGGGCAAGGGTGTTATCGTTCCCAAGCAGAAGAATTATCACATTGCCAAGCCTTTTGATATTTCCTATGAGTGCCGCAGCGAAATGTGCATGCACATGAAAGACGCCGGCATCGAGATCAACTATCACCACCCCGAGGTGGCGGCTTCCGGTCAGTTTGAGATCGAGCCTCAGCTGGGTGAAGTGGTGCATATGGCGGATGCTACCATGATGATTAAGTATATCATCCACAACACCGCTTTGAAGTACGGCAAGAGCGCCACCTTTATGCCCAAGCCCATTTATGGCGAGGCCGGCAGCGGTATGCATGTGCATATGCTGCTGCTGAAGGACGGTCAGCCGGTATTCTCCGATGACAACGGCTACGCCCACCTGAGCCAGGAAGCCCATTGGTTCATGGGTGGTTTGCTGAAGCACATCGCATCCCTCTGCGCTCTGACCAACCCCAGCACCAACTCCTTCAAGCGTCTGGTGCCCGGTTTCGAGGCTCCCGTTACTGTGGGCTATGCTACCTCCAACCGCAGCGCGGTTATCCGGATCCCGGCCTATGCCAAGAGTCCCGACAAGCGCCGCTTTGAGCTGCGTAACCCCGATGCTACCTGCAACCCCTACTTCTGCTACGCTGCCATCCTGATGGCAGGCCTGGACGGCATCAAGAACAAGATCGATCCCCATGCCAACGGCTGGGGCCCCTACGATATGAACCTGTACCATCTGAGCGATGAGGAGAAGGCTAAGCTGCAGCAGCTGCCCACTTCTCTGAACGAGGCGTTGGATGCTTTGGAGGCTGACCAGGATTATCTGACCGTGGATGGTGTGTTCCCCAAGGAGCTGCTGGCAAACTTCATCAAAACCAAGCGGGCCGAATGCGCCGAGATGGCAAAGATCCCCCACCCGGCAGAGTTCGACCGGTACTACAATCTGTAAAATAACAAACCGGAGGAGCGATTCGCTCCTCCGGTTGCTATATGTGGGTGCGTTGAAATTGTAGTTTATCGGGGGCTACGATGTTGCACCAAAGGCTCCCTCTGACGAGGGAGCTGTCAAATTGCCGAAATTAGGCAATTTGACTGAGGGAGAGAAATACGAGAACCCGCTTAATTTGAGAACATTTTCTCTCCCCCAGTCAAAAATCGGTTGCGAAGAGCCGATTTTTGCCAGCCCCCTCGTCAGAGGGGGCCTTAAGCAGCTTCGCTGCTGTGCTTTATCGAAACTCCATGACAAACGGAAATTTGAAAACCTGCTGTCTGACCCGAAGGAAGACAGCAGGTTTTCAAATTTTCTCCAGCTGCTGCAGAAAGTAGCAGGCGGCGAGAAGATCCGCGCTGCCGCCGGGGGAGAGGTTCTTTTGGATAAACTCTTCGTCCAGCTGCTGCAAGACCTGCTGGGAGGGGTAGGGATTCTCTTGCAGCAAGCTTTGCAGCCTGTTTTTCAGCTGCAGCTGGGTCTGGCGACCGCCCCGGTTGATAAGATTTGTGTCTTCGGAATGGGCAAGAATGGCAAGAAGCGCGGCGCAGCCGCTGTCATTGAAGTCAAGTCCCCGGGTTAACACCGGCAGACCGAATTTTAACACGGCAGGAAAGCCTTGCTCTGCTTCGCCCCGGACACCGGTGATGCCGTAGCGCAGGTAGATCTGCTGACCGGCGGTGGCGGCGGTTTTTTCCGAAACGCCGGCAAGCTCCCGGACAACGATACCCTGTACCATAGCGGCAGCTTCCTGACAGAGGGTCTCCGGGTCACAGGAATCCAGGCGCCCGGCGCTGCCGCAAAGCAGACCCAGGGTAAAAATCGCACCTCTATGGGTGTTAACGCCGCCGGTGGCGGCAAACATGGCCTGTTCCGCGTGAATACCGGCTTGCCGCAGCCTTGGAAAGGTATCCTTTGCCGGAAGATGGGCAGTTTCCTCGCCAATTTGGGCGCATTCGAGAAAATAATCTCCCAAAGCGGCGATGCTTCTCAAAAAGGTGAAGATATCCATATCCCGGTGGCTGCCGCTGTTATTTCGGTCTACAAGACCGGGCTTGGGGGTGCAGCAGACCTCTAAAAACAGGGCCTTTTGGGCAAGACAACCAATGAGGTCAGCCTTGGGAATTTGGGAGAGCAGTGCGGCGGTGGTTTCCTGCAGCTGGGCAACACTGTGGGCCCGGCTGCGGCTGCAGACTGCGGCAGTTTCTGAGCAAATCAGGCACCGACGGGGGACAGGGCGCTCCAGTTTTTCCCCGGAGGGGGTCAGTACATCCAGATCAAACAAACGGCCTATGGGGGATTCTTCTTCCAAAGCCACCGTCAGATTTTTAATATTTTCCGCCGGGGCATCTACAATATAATACCCTTCACAGCCGGTGGGAAGCAGTTGTTCTTCGATATAAAGCGGAACAAAACCGGCTTTCGCTAGCCGGGCAAGAAGCAGTCCGCTGCCAAAGCGAAAGCCTTTGGCAATTTCCGGGGTGCGCTTAACTGGCCCGGCAATGTTCATGGTAAAGCAGATCAGCGGCTTTTGATACCGGGAAAGAAGCACTTTCTGCTTTTTTGCCCGATTTTCCCGGGCTTCCAGGATTTGAAACAGAGTAACTTCACCCATATCAATGCCAGCCGGGCTGCTGCCGATAGATATCCAGGGATTTTAGCAGAGCTTCGGAGTTTTCACCTACACAGCCAACCAACAGATACCGATTCTTAAAGCGGTCATAAATGAAGTGATCCAAAAGCTTAAAACCGTGGATTTGGCCGGTGCGGTTCACATGGATCCGGGGGCCACTGCATACCTGCAGCCTGTCACCGATGGTGATGTGATTATCGTCCACATAGGTGATGGGTACATCCTGGGCGATGATATCGTTGACCTTTTGTTCCAGTTCCTTGATATCAAAGCTGGGTTTGGTGTCCGGGAAATACAGGGCAAAGCCGTGCTTCACATCGTCATGACCGCAGCGATTGACATCAAATTCGTCAATAAACATTTCGCAGAGGTCTTCTGCGGAGTGGGCCATCAGCCGGTAGGGGAGGGATTTGTAGACCACTTTCTTCAGCTCCTCCGGCTCCGGGCCAAACACATTGGGACGGGCAATAAGCACCTGTTCGCCAACACCGATCAGCAGGTTAGCGTTGGCGCCGATGAGAGGATATACCAGGTCAAAATGCTCCACAATGACCCGGCGGCCCTTGTTCAGCACTTCGATGATGGCATCGGCCAGTACGCTCATTTGGGTAAAGCCGTTTTCAAACCGGATGTCCACATGGTAGGTGTGGGGAGAGAAGAAAGCAAAGTTGTTGTCCTGCTCCAGCAAAGGCAGGGGACGGACATAAATACCGTTATCGTCGTTAGTCAGCTCCAGTCCCGGGAACATACCCCGGATCAGGGCACTTTTGCCGGAACCGGCCTCACCGATGATGCCGATGAGCTTATCGAAGGGGGACAGGTACATCTGTGCCAGCTGCATACCCAGGGCGTACATCCGGTGATGTCCCCGGGGTGCATAGTAGCTGCTGAGAATGTGGGTGGGGCGTCTTTCTGTCATAGGGCATCCTCCTTATAGGTTGTGGTCAAGCAGATATTGATAGGTGGTTTCGGGAACCAGTTCCCGGATGGCATCCCGGTCTTCCAATTTGGCCCGGACAGCGCTGGCACTGATGGGGGTGCTGTTTTTCTCCAGTCGGGGAAGTTCTACGACTTCGATACCACGCTCCGGCAGCTGCGCCAGCAGCTCCTGATTATACAGGGCGGTCATGGGAGATAACTGTTCTGTACCTAAGAAGCGGTGGGTGATGCCGAAATGGGGGGCATACCGCTTGGTGAAAATTTCGATATCCAGCTGACAGTGGACTTGGGAGGCCAAGTCCCGGTCTTTCAGAAAATAGGTAGGGAAGGTGGCGGAGGAAATGAGGTAGGGGCCGCTGGGATGGACGGTGACATTTTTCAGGTGCGCCGTTCCCAGTTTCACCATTTCCAGCCGGTCTGCCGCAGAAAAATGGCTCTTATCCTCGGAAAGCACGAACACATACACATGGTCGCACCGGAAAGCGGCTTGTTCGATGAGATATTGATGTCCCAGGGTGAAGGGGTTGCAGTTCATGACCAAAGCGCCGATGTTACCTTCCTTGCAGGGAACGCTGAGGGACTGCAGAAAACTGTCGATGCCGCTGCGTTTGTCTTCCATCAGCAGCACCCGGTCGGTTTGGGCCACAGGGTAGAAAAACAGGGAAGAGAAGGCGGTGCGGTTTTGGGGCTTGGTATAGAGGAACAGATGCCGGTGACCATCCCGGAAGGCATCCTGCCGCAGACTGGTCAGCACCGTGGCGGTAAGACCTTCGCCCTGGCGGCTGTCATCCACAGCAATGCACTTGAGCAGGCTGTCCTGCCGGGAGCCGGTGGCGATGAGTTCGTCTCCATCCCAAATAAGAACGGTGCGCTGTACACCTTCGTCCGCATCCAGACCGGCGCGGCTTAAAAAATCTATCCACTTTGCCCGTTTTGCGCCACGAAGGCTACTTGCAATTTCAATATCCATGGGTCGTTCCTTTCGGTAAATTGCCATTTCTCGGTGAGTTGCAAATTTTAAAAACCTTGTCATCCCGAGTATAGCGAAGCGATTTTGGATAGGATGCTTGCCGGTGGCAAGCATACCATAATTTCGCGAAGCGGAATCGAGGGATCTTTTCGCTGAAATTACCGGAAAC
>JAGBTV010000010.1 GCA_017631155.1 Oscillospiraceae bacterium
AAAAAGCCGATTTTTGACTGGGGGAGTAAAATAAATGACGAACTCCCTCAGTCAAATTGCCTAATATCGGCAATTTGACAGCTCCCTCAAAACGAGGGAGCCGAGGGCGGCTGCGCCGCCAAGTTCTACCCAACTGCCCGATAAATGGCAATTTAGCTGTTTTTTACGAATATGATAACATATTTCTTCCTTTTTCGCAACTGACGATTTTTCCCGTTGACAATCCCGGGATAAAAATGGTAAAATACTAAAAATGCTGCATTGATCGGAAAGAGTAGCAGAAGCCAAACCTTCAGAGAGCCGGGCCTTGGGGTGGAAGCACCGGCAGGAGCGGTCTGTGAACGTGCGTCCGGGAGCGGCCAATTGGATACGAGTGAAAAATGAGAGTGGAACCGCGAGTTGTAAGACCCGCCTCTTATGCTAAAAAGCATAAGAGGCGTTATTTTTTGTAAAATATACTATGGAGGAAACCATTATGTATCTTTATAATTCCCTGTCCCATAAGAAAGAACTGTTTACCCCCAATAATCCCGACCTGGTGAAGATGTACACCTGCGGCCCTACGGTGTACCACTATGCCCATATCGGCAACCTGCGCACCTACATTATGGAGGACGTGCTGGAAAAGAGCCTGCGTTACCTGGGCTACAATGTCAAGCGTGTTATGAACATCACCGATGTGGGCCACCTGGCTTCCGATGCCGATACCGGTGAGGATAAGATGCTCAAGGGCGCAAAGCGGGAGAATAAGTCTGTTATGGATATCGCCCGGTTTTATACCGAGGCTTTCTTTGCCGACTGCGACAAGCTGAATATCAAACACCCCGATGTGGTTGAGCCTGCCACCAACTGTATCGACCAGTATATCAAAATGGTGCAAAAGCTTTTGGACACCGGCAAGGCTTATTTTGTAGGCGGCAATGTGTATTTTGACACTTCTACCTTGAAAAAATACTATGTATTTAATGACCACGACGAGGAAGACCTGGCCACCGGCGTTCGGGAAGGCGTGGAAGAGGATACCAACAAGAAAAATAAGAACGACTTTGTTCTGTGGTTTACCAAAAGTAAGTTTGAAGACCAGGCCCTGAAGTGGGATTCTCCTTGGGGTGTTGGTTATCCCGGCTGGCATATCGAGTGCTCCTGCATTTCCATGAAGCACCTGGGTGAAGACCTGGATATCCACGCCGGCGGCATTGACAATGCCTTCCCCCACCACACCAATGAGATCGCCCAGTCCGAAAGCTATTTAGGTCACAAGTGGTGCAACTACTGGTTCCATGTCCATCACCTCAATACCGACACCGGCAAGATGTCCAAGTCCAAGGGTGAATTCCTGACAGTCAGCCTGCTGGAAAGCAAGGGGTATGACCCCATGGCATACCGGCTGTTCTGCCTCCAGAGCCACTACAGAAGAAATTTGGTGTTTAGCTGGGAGAACCTGGATAATGCGGTCATCGCCTACGAGAAGCTCATCGCCAAGATTGCCACCTTCAAAGCTGAGGGCGAGGTGGAAGAAGCCGCTTTGGCTCAGCTGAAGGAAAAGTTTGTAAATGCCCTCAACGGTGACCTGAATACCTCTTTGGCCGTCACCGCTGTCTACGATGTGCTGAAGGCGAAGTGTAACGATGCTACCAAACTGGCGGCTTTGGCAGACTTTGACAAGGTGCTGTCTTTGAATCTGCTTGCCGCTGCTGCCAAGCTGCAGAAAAAGCAGGCGGAGGAAGAAGCTGCTAGTGCCGATCCTGAGATCGATGCTTTGGTGGCCGCCAGAACTGAGGCCAAGAAGGCCAAAAACTGGGCAGAGGCCGACCGGATCCGGGATGAACTGAAGGCCAGGGGCATCGAGATCATCGATACTCCCCAGGGCGCCAAGTGGAGAAGAGTATAATAAAGGACAGAAAGTATGAAGCTATTGATTTTAGACGGTAACTCCGTCATAAATCGCGCGTTTTTCGGTGTCAGACCCCTCACCACCCGGGAGGGGTTATACACCCATGCCATTTACGGCTTTTTGAACATCCTGGAGCGAATGGAGAAGGAAGAACAGCCCGATGCGGTGTGCGTATCCTTTGACCTCCATGGGCCTACCTTCCGGCATTTGCGCTACGAGGGCTATAAGGCCACCCGTCACGGGATGCCGGAAGAACTGGCGCAGCAGATGCCGGTGATGAAGGATGTCCTCCGGGCCATGAACATCCCCATTTATGAATGTCAGGGTTGGGAAGCCGACGATGTCATCGGCACAGTGGGCAAAATTTGTTCTAACAACGGCTGGGAATGTGTGGTTGTCACCGGCGACCGGGACAGCCTGCAGCTGATCGACGAAAATGTCCACATCAAGCTGGTGATCTCCAAACCCGGTCAGACCACCGCAACCCTCTATGATAACGAAAAATTCCGGGAAGAGTACGGCTTTGGACCCAAAAAGCTCATCGATCTGAAGGCGCTGATGGGTGACTCTTCCGATAATATCCCAGGTGTTGCCGGTGTAGGCCCGAAAACGGCTACAGAGCTTTTGCAGAAATTCGGCAGCCTGGACGGGGTTTATGAGAATCTCCAAGATCCGTCTATCAAGCCGAAGCTTCGGGAAAAATTGGAAAAGGACCGGGAAAATGCCTACCTTTCTTATGAACTGGCCACCATTGTCCCGGAAGCGCCCATTAACTTTGAACCCAAGGATGCTTTGGTGCAGCCTTATAACAAGCCGGAGCTGTATACTCTGTTCCAAAAACTGGAGTTTGTGCGGCTTATCGACAAATACGGCCTTCGGGGCGTGGAGATGGTGGCGGTAGCCACCCCTGCAGCACCGAAAACCAAGCCCTTGCCCCGGGTGGATGCGGTTCCCGATGATTTGACCCGGTGCGCGGTGTATCTTTCTGAAGACGGCAGCATAGGCCTTGCTTGGGAACAGGGAGTCTGCGTCCTGACACCTATGGAGGTGCAGATGGGGGGACTGGATCTAAGTGGCAAAGAGCTGGTACTGCACGACAGCAAGACTGCCATGCACCGGCTGGATCAGCAGGGTATTTCTTTTGGGAAGTGCCTGTTCGATACCGCGCTGGCAGCCTATGACCTGAATCCCTCCCAGTCAGACTATCCGGTGTCTAAGCTGGCAACCAATTTCTTGGGAACCAATGTGGAGGACAGCGATGCCGCGGCCTGTGCGGAGGCGGTTTGGAAGCTGCGAGAGCCTTTGCAGCAGGAACTGGAAAGAAGCGGCATGGCAAAGCTTTATCAGGAAATCGAGCTGCCCCTATGCCCGGTTCTCTATCAGATGGAAAAAGAGGGTATCGCCATTGATGAAACCCAGCTGCAGCAGTTTGGGGAAATGCTTTCTCAGCGGATCGACGACTGCGAAAAGCTGATCTACAGTTATTCTGCTGAGCCCTTTAACATCAATTCTACCCGGCAGTTGGGGGAGTTGCTTTTTGAAAAACTGGGGCTTCCCCCGGTGAAGAAGACCAAAACCGGCTATTCTACCAATGCGGATGTGCTGGAAAAGCTGAAAAGCAAGCATCCCATTATCCCGGCTATTATGGATTACCGGATGCTTACCAAGCTGAAATCCACCTATGCCGAGGGCCTGACCAACGCCATTTGTGAGGATGGGCGGATCCGTACCACCTTCCAAAATCTGGTGACGGCCACCGGCCGCCTGTCTTCCACAGAGCCGAATCTGCAAAATATCCCGGTGCGTACCGACCTGGGGGCGGAGATTCGCAGAATGTTTGTGCCCCGGGAAGGCTGCGTGCTGGTGGATGCAGACTACAGTCAGATCGAACTGCGGGTGCTGGCCCACATTGCCGGGGATGAGACTATGCAAAGCGCTTTTAGAAGCGGTTTGGATATCCATGCCGTTACGGCATCTCAGGTCTTTGGGGTCGCCCCGGAGGCGGTGACTTCCTTGCAGCGTCGGCACGCCAAGGCGGTTAACTTCGGTATTGTTTACGGAATTTCGGAATTTTCCTTGGCAGAGGATATCGGCGTTTCCCGGTGGGAGGCGAAAGCCTATATTGACAATTATCTTGCCAATTACCACGGTGTCCGGGAATATATGAAAAATGTGGTGACGCAGGCCCGGGAGCAAGGCTATACCAAGACCCTTTACGGTCGGAAGCGCTATATCCCGGAACTGAAGTCCAGTAACTTTAACATCCGTTCCGGCGCAGAGCGTATCGCCCTGAACACACCTATCCAGGGAAGCGCGGCAGATCTCATTAAGCTGGCTATGATCCGGGTGGCTCAGGCGCTGCAGCAAAACTTCCCGGAAGCGAAGCTGCTATTACAGGTTCACGACGAACTGATCGTGGAATGCCCGGAGGGCATCGCTGCCGATGTGGCGGCTTTGGTCAGCCGGGAAATGGAGCAGGTGGCGCAGCTTTCTGTGCCGCTGCTGGCAGAAGCCAAGATCGGAAAGAGTTGGTTTGAAGCAAAATGATTATTGAAAATATGACCAGTATTCATGTCGAGCCGATCGCCCAGCTGGAAAAGCTGTGTTTTTCGGATCCCTGGAGCGAGAAAAGCATCGAAACGGAACTTTCCTGCCAATTGTCCTGCTGGCTGGTGGCCATGGAGGGGGATACCCTCCTTGGCTATGTGGGCAGCCAAACGGTAATCGATGAGTCGGATATGATGAATCTGGCGGTGCATCCCGATTACCGCCGGCAGGGAATTGCGGAAAAGCTGGTGGCAGCTTTGGAAGAAGCCCTCCGGGAACGGGGCAGCAAGGCCCTGACTTTGGAGGTTCGGGATTCCAATGCGCCTGCCATCCGGCTTTATGAAAAGCTGGGCTTTCAGCAGGTGGGCTTGCGAAAGAATTATTACCGTAATCCCAAAGAGGATGCCCGCATCCTCCGGAAAGAACTGTAAATTGCCATCTATCGTGCTGTTCTACTGTAGGGGAGGGTCTTGACCCTCCCGTTCGACACCCATTCAACATGGGTCAAAAACCCACTTTATCCCCTAATATCGCCTTGCGGCGATGTGGTTTTGCTTTACAAAACCACCGGGAGGGTCAAGACCCTCCCCTACAAGTTCTATCGCAACTGCCCGACAAACAGAAATTTGATCCCCAAAAAGGATGTGAACTTTTTGAATATTTTAGCAATAGAATCCTCCTGCGATGAAACCGCAGTTGCCATTGTACAGGATGGAAGAACTGTACTGACGGACTGCATTGCTTCCCAGGTAGAGCTGCACCGAATCTACGGCGGCGTGGTGCCGGAGATTGCCTCCCGGAAGCATATGGAGGCGATTTCTGCCCTGGCAGATCAGGCTCTCCTGAAGACCGGGTTGACCCGGAAGGATATTGATGCCGTGGCGGTGACCTATGCCCCGGGCCTCATCGGTGCGGTGCTGGTGGGAGTAAACTTTGCCAAGGCGGTAGCTCTGGCTTTGGACAAACCCTTGATTCCGGTGCATCACATCCGGGGACATATTGCGGCCAACTATATCGCTTACCCGGAGCTGAAACCGCCTTTCCTGTGCCTGGTGGTGTCCGGCGGACATACCATGATCGTGGATGTGCAGGATTATACCAAAATGGAGATTTTGGGAACCACTTTGGACGATGCTGCCGGTGAGTGCTTTGACAAGGTGGGCAGAGTCCTGGGAATGCCCTATCCCGGCGGCGCGGCTTTGGATAAAGCGGCACAGCAGGGCGACGAGAAAAAGTACACCCTGCCGGTGGCAAAGCCCGGAGAAAATCCCTATAATATGAGCTTTTCCGGCCTGAAAACGGCAACTCTGAATCTCATTCACCATGCCGAGCAGGTAGGAGAGGAGCTGGATGTTCCCAGCCTTTGCGCGGCCTTTACCGCCTCGGTGTCCGAAACCCTGGTACCCCGGGTGGTGCGGGCCTTGGAGCAGACCGGTTACCGGCAAATTGCAGTGGCAGGCGGCGTGGCGGCCAATTCCCGGATCCGTCGGGATATCCTGGCGGCAGCAGAAAACTTAGGCGCGAAAGTGTACTTGCCGCCCTTATCCCTGTGCGGCGACAATGCTGCCATGATCGGTGCCCAGGCCTATTTTGAGTACCTGGCAGGAAACACCGCAGGTATGGAGCTCAATGCCTACGCAACCAAGTCGATATTGGGTGAAACCTTGTAAATGCAAAATGAAGGAAGCCGCTGGGTTTCCTTCATTTTTATTTTGAAAATGCAGTATTCATGCATAAAGTGTATAATCAGGTTACAGCTTTGTGACATTTTTTGTGAATTCGACAAATAATGTTGGAAAATACCTGTTTTCGACAGAAAACCCAAAACTTTGTGAATATAATTTTCGAAAAACACCTGTTGATAAGTCTGTTGAAACTGTGAATAACTTTTTGCATAGAATAAATTTTATGGGATTATGGTAACAGTATACAGAAAATACATACAGGAAAAAGCCAACTTTTTTGAGTGATTTTCAATATAAAATGAAATGTGCAGGATTTCTTCCGTCTTTTGGAGGAAGCGATGCAGCACTGTCTTGACAAACCCCGGCAAGGGAGGTAAGATTTTCGTGATTGGCTGCTGGCAGGAATTTGCAGTTTATCGGGCTGTTCTACTGTAGGGGAGGGTCAAGACCCTCCCCTACAAGGTCTATCGCAACTCCCCGATAAACGGGAATTTGAACCACGGGAGGTAGTTATGCTACGGATCGCAAATAGTTTAAAGGAACTGGATTTCGCCAAACTGATGGCGGTTTATGAAGAAAGCAATCGGGAAAACGGTCGGGATAACTACCCGGAGGAGCCGGAAGAGAGGCAGCTGTTTCTTCAGGAGGAGAACTTTTATCAGTATCTGCGGCAGGTGTTCTTTGTAACGCCTGGGGCAGTTTGCGCTGTGTGGGAAGAGGATGGGCAGTATCGGGCTGCGTTGCGGTTAGAGCCGTATAAAGATGGCCTGCTTTTGGAGGCGTTGGAAACCACCCCGGCTTACCGCCGAAAAGGTTATGCCCGGCAAATGATAAAGGCCGTGCAGGCACACTTTGCAGACAAACGGATCTATTCCCATGTCCATAAGAAAAATCTGCCCTCATTGGCAATCCACGAAGCTTGTGGCTTTCAAAGGGTCTCGGAGCAGGCTGCCTATATCGACGGAAGTGTGAATAGCAGGTGCTGTACCCTTTGCTGGGAGGTCGAATCCTTGAGATTTTCTTAAGG
>JAGBTV010000090.1 GCA_017631155.1 Oscillospiraceae bacterium
AGGAAGGGCCTAAAAATCCTTTGAAGGGCACATCGATGAAGTCCCTGGTGTCTGCTTTTTACGCCCAGTTTAGGGTGGATGCTGGGGGTTAAGGTTTCCGGGCGCACTCCAATGGCATGGAGTATACGACCCGGTTTCCGCGGAGACTTGAAGCTTGTGCGACGAAGGGTGGAACTCCCGCTTGGGAAGCCTCCTTCGCGTACGAATCAGGTATGAACCTGCAAGGCGGTGCACAGAATCGTGTGCTGCGTGCAGTGTAGCCTGCCTTGAGTGAACATGTGGGGAAAGGGGAATAGGCTGTGTGTTGTGATGGCCACACAAGTGCAGTCATCGCCCCTGGAAACCATGCTTGCAAAAGAGGCTAAGACTATGGTTGATTCTGTTGTGGAAAACACCTAGGCTGTCGTAACTGGGCAGACAGGGGATTACAGTACGGACTAAGTGGCAATCGGGTATACATTTTGGCGACGCTTGTACGGATGGATTAAACGGAAACGGCCTGCGCGGCAACGGCAGGTTCTGTCTGGGGAAAACCAACCCGACCTAAGCCGTAAGATTTATCCTGTCTGCTGCCGTCTTTTCACTAATATGAAGGAGATATTCCTGTGTCTAAATCTGAACCTGCGTCAAAGAATGAGCGAAGAAAGAATATAAAATGGGTCATCACGATATTCCTGGTTACGATCATTGTCTCCGGTATAATCTCTTTTGTTTCGGATGAGGTCATGTCAGACAGTGGAATGATTGTAGCTTTTTTTATTCTGTTCATTATTGTTTTAATTGGTATTTTGTTTGATGTAATTGGTGTTGCTGTGACCTCAGCAGATGAATCACCGTTTCATTCTATGGCTGCACGCAAAGTGCCTGGTGCGCAGGAAGCGATCAGACTCCTTAGAAAAGCAGAACGCGTCAGCTCTATTTGCAATGACGTTATTGGTGATATCTGCGGCGTTATTTCCGGTTCGGCCGCTGCGACCATCTCTGTTCAACTGATTGAGAATTTTACTTTTTCTTGGCGTTCAATGATTTCCCTTGTCATGTCGGCATTGGTTGCTGGCATTACTGTTGGCGGTAAAGCGATTGGCAAAGGTTTTGCTGTGAATTCTTCTACAAAGATTGTTTACTTTGTTGGAAAAGTTATTTATTCTCTTGGGAAAATTCCCAATTTCTTTCATAGAAAAAGATAGGTAGTGTTACGCTGTGAGTATTCTTGAAACGATCAACGGTCACGATGACCTTGTCGGGTTGAATCCTCCACAACGGCAGATGCTTTGTCAGGAAATTCGCCGGTTTTTGGTGGACAATATTTCTAAGACCGGTGGGCATCTTGCCTCTAACTTGGGTGTGGTTGAACTGACAGTGGCGTTGGAGACTGTTTTTGATACACAAAATGACCGTCTGGTATTTGATGTTGGTCACCAGTCTTATGTGCATAAGCTGCTGACCGGGCGGCAGGGGGACTTTGCCTGCTTGCGTCAATTCGGCGGAATTGCAGGTTTTCCAAAGCCGTCGGAGAGTGATGCAGATGCCTTTGTTGCCGGACATGCATCCAGTTCAATTTCTATTGCGCTGGGCATGGCCAGAGCCAGAACTCTGCAAAAACAAAATTACAATGTAGTTGCACTGATTGGTGATGGAGCAGCTACCGGTGGCATGACTTATGAGGGTTTAAATGACACCAGTGCTAGTAACGAACCGATGATCGTTATTCTGAACGATAACGAAATGTCCATCGATAGAAATGTTGGCGGTATGGCTAAGCATTTATCGAGACTTCGCACCAAGGAACGTTACCTTGGCGCTAAGGAGCAGTATCGAAAGTTTCTTAGTAAATCCCGTGGTGGATATAAACTGTATCAATGGAGTCGCCGCGTGAAGGACTGGTTCAAACGCGTTCTTATACCGACTACCATTTTTGAGAATATGGGTCTGACATATCTTGGTCCTGTTGACGGCCATGATGTTGAAGGGCTGATTCGTTTGCTGAATGCGGCGCGTGAAATGAACAGACCGGTTCTTCTGCATGTTATTACGCAAAAAGGCAAGGGATTTCTTCCTGCTGAAGAACGTCCGGATAAGTATCACGGTGTCGGTAAATTTGATCCTAACTCTGGACAGGTCAATTCAGGCAATGTTCGCACATTTTCGGAAGCATTTGGCGAAACACTTGTAGAACTTGCAGCTAAGAATCCGCAAGTGTGTGCTATTACGGCTGCGATGCCCGGCGGTACAGGACTGCTGAAATTTAAGGATACTTTCGGTTCCCGTTTTTTTGATGTTGGCATTGCGGAAGAGCATGCGGTTTCCATGGCCGGTGGATTGGCAAAGCAGGGGATGGTTCCTGTTGTTGCAATTTACTCCACTTTTTTGCAACGTGCCTACGATCAAATTATGCTGGATGTTGCGTTGCTGAAGTTGCATGTAGTTTTTTCTGTTGACCGAGCGGGCTTGGTCGGCGAGGATGGAGAGACGCACCATGGCATATTTGATGTAGGTTATTTAAGTCAGATTCCCGGAATGACAGTACTCTGTCCGGCCAGTTGTTTGGAGCTGTCGGAAATGCTGACTTGGTCTGTGGATGTTTGTAACGGTCCTGTTGTGATTCGTTATCCCAGAGGTGGAGATCGTAGCTACTCTGAGAATGGATGGCCGTCTTCTGTTGTCATGCATCGAAAGGGTAAAGATTTGACCCTGATTACCTATGGTGTTATGCTGGATGAGGTGATGAAAGCTGCGGAACTTCTTTCTCAAAGCGGAATAGAAGCTTCCGTGCTGCGTTTACTTTCCGTGAATCCTCTGCCACTGGACGGTATATTGGAGAACCTTCCGGAGAACAAAAATGTTTTTGTTGTGGAAGAGGTTTGCAAAGGTTCCGGTATTGCAGAAAAAATTGCGTATGCACTGGGCAAGGAGCGTCCCGGCCTTCGTGTTATCGGTATTGATTTAGGCGATAACTTTGTAACACACGGCACACTGCAGGATTTATACGCTCACTGCGGTCTTGGTGCTGATGGAATTGCCAATAAAGCCCAGGAGGTGCTTTGCGTTGAAAATTAAAAAGCGACTGGATGTTCTTTTAACAGAACAAGGATATGCAGACACGCGATCGAAAGCCCAAGCGGTTATTATGAGCGGTATGGTCTATGTAGATGGTCAGAAGGCAGATAAACCGGGAACATCCTATTCCGAGACGGTACACATTGAAGTCCGGGGAGAGACTTGTCCTTATGTAAGTCGTGGTGGGTTGAAGCTTGAGAAGGCACTGCGGGACTTTGGTGTAACCCCAACGGATTATGTCTGCAGTGATTCCGGAGCCTCTACCGGCGGCTTTACAGATTGCTTATTACAGCAGGGTGCAAGAAAAGTGTTTGCCATTGATGTGGGTTATGGTCAGCTCGACTGGAAGATTCGCTCCGATCCCCGTGTCGTAGTTATGGAAAGAACCAATATTCGCTATGTAAAACCGGATGACTTGGGAGAACTGTTGGATCTTTCTGTGATAGATGTAAGTTTCATTGGCTTGGATATTGTCTTACCGGCAATAAAAGCTTTGTTGAAGCCGGGCAAGGGGCAGGTCGTTTGTCTGATTAAACCGCAGTTTGAAGCCGGTAAAGAGAAGGTAGGCAAAAAAGGTGTTGTTCGGGATCCTGCCATACACAAGGAAGTGCTGGATAAATTTGTTGTTTTGGCTAAATCTTTGAATTTTAACATTCTTGGGTTAACATTCTCTCCGGTAAAAGGACCGGAAGGAAACATTGAATTTTTAGGTCATCTAACACTGGAAGAGATTCCGGGAATTTGCCCGGATACTGATCAGGTGGTAGCAGATGCCCATGCTTCATTGAAAGGGTGATGGTGTGAAAAAAATTATATTGACGCCGAATCCCTATCGGGATAAAGGTTTCCAAACGGTACGCACAGCTGTGCAAATTCTTAAGGATGCTGGAATGGATCCCCGGGTTTGCCTTCCTTTTGAGGTGGACAAGACCTTTGATTTACCTAAGGATATTCACTTTTATAAGTTAGACCGTGAAATTCGGGAAGCGGATATGATTATTTGCTTTGGCGGTGACGGTACAATTTTGCACATTGCAAAAACTGCCACTCGTTACGGTTTGCCTGTTTTGGGTGTGAATATCGGTAATATGGGGTTTATGGCAGAACTGGAAAGCACTGAATTGGATCAGTTACCCCGTCTTGCCAGCGGTGATTATACCATTGACAGCCGCATGATGCTGGATATTACCGTCCATCGGGATCGTGACATTATCTTCCACGATATCGGTTTGAATGATGTTGTTATTACGAAGGGTGCCGTTGCCCGAATTGTCCATTTGGCAGTTACCTGTGATGGTGTGCAGGTAATGGAATGCGGCGGCGACGGTATTATTATCGCAACACCTACCGGTTCTACGGCTTATAGCCTGAGTGCCGGCGGACCGATCGTTGAACCTGAGGCACACAATATTCTGATTACCCCCATTTGTGCGCATGATGTTGTCAGTGGCAGTGTTGTAGCTTCTGATAAGCGCGTGGTTACAGTTTCCTTGACCAGGAATTGTCGCAGAAACGCATTCCTTTCGGTGGATGGCGGTAAGGCCCTTCGTCTCAATATCGGAGATGTTACCACAATTTCAAAATCGAAATTGGAGACGAAGCTTGTAAGAATGAAAAATCAAAGCTTTTTTGATGTAGTGAATATAAAATTGCGTAACAGCAGATAGGAGAGAGAGTAGATGAAGAGTCAACGGCAGGCTAAAATTATGGAGATTATCTCCAATCAAAATGTAGAGACCCAGGAGCAGTTGCTTGCAGAATTGCAAAATGCTGGATTCAGAAGCACACAGGCAACAATTTCTCGCGATATAAAAGAACTGCGTATTGTGAAGGAACTGACCAGCTTCGGTACGTATCGTTACAGCGCAGCCTCTGGCGAGGTTGGCGGAACTTTTTCCAACAAACTGAATACCATCTTCCGGGAATGTATTACCGGATATGATTATGCACAGAATATTATTGTGATCCACACGATTCCTGGTTTGGCTTCTGCGGCAGCATCGGCCTTGGATGCTATGAATATGAGTGTCGTACTAGGTACTTTGGCCGGAGATGATACTGTTTTTATCGTTATGCGGGATAATAATGCAGCTGCTGCATTTTGCGGTGAAATCAAGAATTTACTGAGCTAAGAAACGAGGTGGGGCGCTGTGTTAAGCCTTTTGCATATTGAGAATATTGCAGTTATCGAGCGCTCCGAAATTTCCTTTGATTCGGGGTTCAATGTACTTACAGGTGAAACCGGTGCAGGTAAATCCATTGTTATCGATGCCATTTCTGCCATATTGGGTGAACGAGCCTACAGAGATATGATTCGAACCGGGGCGCAGAAAGCTTCTGTGCGCGGTGTGTTTACGGATGTCCCCGAATATCCCTGGTTTCAGGAAAATGGTGTTACCTATGACCCTGAGACCATTATTCAACGGGAAATTTATCTGGATGGCAAGAATGTTTGCCGTGTGAATGGCTGCTTGGTAACTGTATCGATTCTGCACAAACTGGGTGTGCTGCTTATGGATATTCACGGGCAGCACGATTCTGCATCTTTGTTCGATGAAGGAAATCATCTGAAATTTTTAGATGATTTTGCTGAGAATCAGGATTTGCGCGAGGATTACTGTCAAAAGTTTTCCGTTGTGGCGCAATTGCGTTCTGAGATTGAGCAAATGTCCATGGACGAAGGAGAGAAGCTTCGCCGGATGGAAATGCTGCGCTATCAAATTACAGAAATTGAGAAAGCGGAGCTGCAGCCAGGTGAAGATGAACAGCTGGAGGAACGCCGTAAGATCCTGCAAAATGCTGAAAAGCTTGCAGATGGCATCAATGCTGCTTGCGATTGTTTATACGGAAATGATGAATCTGATGGGGCTTCTGCACTTTTGTCTCAAGCTGTCCGCGAGATTTCCAAGCTTTCCCGTTATACCGATGCATTCCAAAATATCCAGGAGCGGGTTACTGACCTGATGTACCAGGTCCAGGATGTGGCAGACGAGATTCACTGTGCCCGTGGTGATCTTTCTTATTCGGACAGAGAGTTAGATACGATCGAAGAAAGATTGGATATCATCCATAAGTTGCGCCGGAAATACGGCACTACTTGCACAGAAATTCTTTCGTATTTAGAAAATGCAAAGGAAGGATTAGATAAGATAGAGTTTGCAGACGATCACCTGGAACGGCTAAAGAGCATGCTTCTAAAGGCAGAAAGAACAGCATGGGAATCGGCACTTATTTTGCGTAAAAACCGGAAACAGGCGTCTGTGAGCCTTTCTGAGCGTATTCTCACAGAGCTTGCACAGTTGGATATGCCTAAAGTGCAGTTTTCTTGCGAATTTACAGAACTGGATTTGATGGCCAATGGTGCAGATTCAGTAGCGTTTTACATGTCTGCCAACGCCGGTGAGGCTTTAAAGCCCATGAGCAAGGTGGCTTCCGGTGGTGAGTTGGCTCGTATTATGCTGGCTATGAAAAATGTTTTGGCAGAACAGGACCAGGTTGCTACCTTAATTTTTGACGAAGTTGATACCGGTGTTTCCGGCAGAGCCGCACAAAAAGTAGCGGAAAAGTTGCACAGCGTCGCAAGAAATAAGCAGGTTTTGTGTGTAACACACCTTCCGCAAATCGCAGCTATGGGTGATACCCATATGCTGATTGCTAAATATGAGGAAAACGGAAGAACATATACGACTGTTACTCCGTTGGATAAAGAAGGAAGAAAGAAAGAACTGGCGCGTATTATTGGTGGTTCTGTGATTACAGAAACAACATTAAAAAGTGCGGAGGAAATGCTTGTTCGTTCCTCTTGACAAAGTTTGTGCTTTCTGTTAGGATACCAATAACATGTTGATGGGATGAAGTAAGCGACCATCTTTTCGTCAGAGAGCTGCCGTTTGGTGCAAGGCAGTGGAAAAGACCGCTGAAATACCTCTCGGAGTGGCTTTTTTGAAATAAGAGTAGGAAAAGACGGGTTCGCCCGAAACAGCGACAGGTGTTGTTTGACACCGTAAGGGCATAATCGTGAGGTTATGCTAAACCAGAGGTGGTACCGCGTAGTGATTACGCCCTCTGTCCGTTGGACAGAGGGCTTTTTATATTTTAAGGGCCTATTATTCACTAAAGGAGACTTTGATATGAAACTGTATGACGAACTCGTTGCCCGTGGCTTGATTGCACAGGTGACCAATGAAGAAGAAATTCGTGAAATGATTGACAACGGTAAGGCTACTTTCTATATTGGCTTTGACCCCACGGCAGATTCCTTGCATGTTGGTCATTTCATGGCACTGTGCTTGATGAAGCGCTTGCAGATGGCCGGCAATAAGCCCATCGCCCTGATTGGCGGCGGTACTGCGATGATTGGCGATCCTTCCGGAAGAACGGATATGCGCTCCATGATGACCCAGGAAACCATTCAGCACAACTGTGATTGCTTCAAAAAGCAGATGGAGCGGTTTATTGAGTTCGGTGAAGGCAAGGCACAGATGGTCAACAATGCGGATTGGCTGCTGAACTTGAATTATGTGGATTTTATTCGTGAAATTGGCGGATGCTTCAGTGTGAACAATATGCTTCGCGCAGAATGCTTTAAGCAGAGAATGGAAAAGGGTCTGTCCTTCCTGGAATTCAACTACATGCCCATGCAATCTTACGACTTCTATTACCTGTATCAAAATTACGGCTGCAACATGCAGTTTGGCGGTAACGATCAGTGGAGTAATATGCTGGGCGGCACTGAGCTGATTCGCCGGAAGTTGGGTAAGGATGCGCATGCTATGACTATCACACTTCTGCTCAATTCCGAGGGTAAGAAGATGGGTAAAACTGCAAAAGGCGCTGTTTGGCTGGATCCCAATAAGACAACACCTTTTGATTTCTATCAGTATTGGCGCAATGTTGAGGATGCGGATGTTCTTAAGTGTATTCGCATGCTTACATTCCTGCCTTTGGAGCAGATTGACGCCATGTCTGATTGGAAGGATGCCCAGCTGAATACCGCAAAAGAAATTCTTGCTTATGAGCTGACCAAACTTGTTCACGGTGAAGAAGAGGCAGAGAAGGCCCAGGCCTCTGCCAAAGCACTTTTCACCGGCGGTGATGACTCCAATATGCCCACAACGGAAATCGGAATGGATACCCTGACAGACGGTAAGATCGGCATTTTGAATTTGATGGTTGCCTGTAAGCTTGCGGGTTCCAATGGCGAAGCCCGTCGCTTGGTTCAGCAGGGCGGTGTCTTTGTTAACGACGAAAAGGTACCGGATCATACTTTTGCCGTTACGGAAGAGATGCTCAAAGATGGGGTTAAGCTTCGTAAGGGAAAAAAGATTTTTCACAAGGCTACACTCGGTTAAGTGTCAATATAGCAAAAGCGGTCTGATGACCGCTTTTGCTATATTAAGAATATTTTAACTGGACATTTGATAACAAAAGGCTATAATTATTTGTGACAGTGCTTAGCACAAGAGAAAGAATGGAGGGCGTCCTATGAAGCTCAATTATAAGCGCACAATTTTAGTTGGCTTTGCTTTTTTCCTGATATCGGCATTTTGGCAGGCCTATGATGCTACAATTCCTGTGATTTTGACAAACAAATTCGGTCTGTCTCAATTTTGGTCCGGCGCGATCATGGCGTTGGATAATATTATGGCAGTATTTTTGCTGCCCGTTTTTGGTGCACTTTCGGATAAATGTATAGGGAAGCGTTTTGGCAAGAGAACACCTTTTATCACAATTGGCACAATTATTGCAGCAATTGCTTTAGTCTGCCTTTCCTTTGTGGATAGCGCTCAGCTTAAAAATATGACTGATGTAGCGGTAATTGACCGCCCCGATTCTCTGGAAGCAATTTATGATTGCCACATGGGCAACACCCTTACGACACCGGATGGGGAAGAGTTTGTAATCAATGAAATGTTCACCAGAGAGCAATATATATCGATCACAAGCCAAATTCCGGATCCTGAGAATCCGGAGAAAATGATTACAAATCCTGACTATACAAATTATGTTGTTCCTGCAAGACAGGCCTATGCTGCGATTCGCACCAGTGTGAATCCTACACCGTTGATTGTATTTATTGCAGTGTTGTTTGTGGTTCTTTTGGCTATGGCCGTTTTCCGTTCGCCTGCTGTGGCATTGATGCCGGATGTTACCATAAAACCCCTTAGAAGTAAAGCAAATGCTATTATCAATCTAATGGGTACGGCAGGTGGCATCCTGGTTTTGGTTCTTGGTATGGTTTTTGCCACCTCCGCTGTTCACAATCAATTGATGAATTATACGGTGTATTACTGCGTAATCGCCGGCATCATGTTGGCAGCATTGGTTGTTTTCTTACTGACTGTTAAGGAAAAATCCTGGGCGGCTCAAATGCAAAAAGATTCTGTTGCGTTTGGACTTACAGAAGAACAGACACAAACGGCAGGAAATCGTAAGTTGCGTCCTGCGGAAGTCCGCAGTATAATTTTGATTCTTGCCTCTATTGCCTTGTGGTATTTCGGTTATAATGCGGTTACTTCCAAGTATGCGGTCTATGCAGGTAATATCCTAAGCATGGACTATAATACAACACTGCTGATTGCGCAAGGCGCAGCTATCGTTGCTTATTTGCCTGCTGGTATTGTTGCTTCCAAGATCGGCAGAAGAAAAACGATTCTTGCCGGTGTTGTGATGCTGGCCACAGCTTTTTCTGCCGCTTCCTTTATGCGCTCTGGCAGCAGTGTTTTGGTAATGAATATTTTGTTCGCCCTGGCTGGCATTGGCTGGGCAACGATCAATGTTAACTCCTTCCCCATGGTTGTGGAAATGTGCTCCGGTGGAAATATCGGTAAGTATACCGGTTTCTATTATACTGCGTCTATGTCTGCGCAGATTGTAACGCCTATGCTGTCCGGTGTTTTGATGGATAAAATGGGAATGACTGTTTTGTTCCCTTATGCTGCCGTTTTTGTAGCGCTGGCATTTATTACGATGTTCTTTGTAAGACATGGTGATACAAAGGTTGTCTCCAAGAAGGGCCTGGAAGCATTGGATATTGATGACTGAAAGGATTCCGAATGATTGCTGTTCTTATTATAATTATTATCCTTACACTTGTTTTCCTGCTGAGTCTTATGGGCCGTATTAACCACCCGGGATTGACAAAGCTTATTGGTTGGTCTTATGCACACCGAGGTCTTCACGGTAATGGTGTCCCCGAAAACAGCATGCAAGCCTTTCGCCGGGCCCTGGAGAGGGGATATGGCATTGAGTTTGATATCCACCTGATGAAGGACGGAAGATTGGCGGTTATTCATGATGCGTCCTTAAAACGCACTGCCGGTGTTGATGTAAATATTGAAGATCTTACCTCCGAGGATCTTGTGAATTATTCGCTGGAAGAAACCGATGAGAAGATTCCGCTGTTTGACGATGTCCTGAAATTGTATAATGGCAAAGCGCCTCTGATTGTTGAATTAAAGCCTGTCAACAATCACGCAAGTTTGTGTGAAGCTGTATCTAAGTTGCTGGATCAGTACAACGGTGCTTTTTGTGTGGAATCTTTTGATCCGCGTTGCGTTGCCTGGTTCAGGAAAAATCGCCCGGATTATGTTCGCGGTCAGCTTTCGGAAAACTTTTTAGCTAATGCAAAATCAAAATTGCCGTTCGCATTGAAGTGCGCAATGAGTTGGAATATGAGCAATTTCCTCACATTGCCTGATTTTGTTGCCTACAAATATGCAGATCGAAATAACCTTACTGTGAAGCTGTGCCGCAGACTGTGGAATCTGCAAGGTGTCACTTGGACGTTAAAGTCTTTAGAGGAATATAACTGCGCTGTTAAAGAAGGCTGGATTCCTATTTTTGAAAATTTTGAGCCCTAATATAAATGCACCACCGAAAGGTGGTGCATTTATAATATTTGCAGTTCTTTATCCAAAGAATTGAGACAATTTCTTTTTCGTTTCTGCCGAAGCATCTCCCAAGGGAAGCCTGCATATGCCACAGTCATAACCGATATATCGCATAGCTGCTTTCACGGGAACCGGGTTTACTTCACAGAACATTAATTCGTTCAATGTTTGGAGTCTTGTTTGTAGTTCGGCGGCAGTATCAAAATCTCCGTCCAAAGCAGCGTTGGTCATTGCTGCAACTTCCTTTGGGGCGATATTTGCTGTAACAGATATTACACCTAAACCGCCGAGGGATATTACGGGAACTGTCAAGTCGTCATTTCCAGACCATATCGCAAACCGAGATCCGCAGGCTGACCGGATTTTCGTGATTTTAGTTAAATCCGTCCCGGCCTCTTTGACCCCGGCAATATTGACCAGCTTGGAGAGCCTTCTATAAAGCTCAACAGGCATATCCTGCCCGGTTCGTGATGGTACATTATAGAGAATTATGGGTATTGATACGGCTTGTGAGATAGAGTAGAAGTGTTTTTCTAAGCTATCAATCGTACCTTTGTTGTAATATGGACTAACTACCAAAAGTCCGTCAATGCCAGATTCCTGTGCTAATTTGCTTAATCTAACCGAGTGCGCAGTGTTGTTGGATCCGGTTCCAGCGAAAATTTTGCAGTCGTTTCCTACATAGGATTTTGCGCGGTGGAAAAGTTCGAGTTTCTCGCTGTCTGACAGGGCGGGAGATTCGCCGGTTGTTCCGGAAAGTACAACGGCGCGAATTCCTGCATCAATTTGCCTTTTTAACAGCACCTCGACCAATGGGTAATTGATACTATCACCTAAGAAAGGGGTGACCAAAGCGGTGCAAACTCCGGTAAATAGTGTCTCGGTCATATGCATCTACCTCCTAGCCAATCTATGCAGCGAAGAAGTGTTTTGCCAGCTACTTAAAATATAAGGATAGTAAGTTTTCTGTAGCTTTTTGAAACCATATATGTTATAATACAAGACAATCGAATTGGAATAGGAGCAATTACAGTGCGGACATCTGACTTTTACTATGATCTCCCTGAGGAGCTAATCGCGCAAACGCCCTTGGAAAAAAGAGACAGTTCCAGATTAATGATGCTGGATAGAAATAACGGTAGGGTAGAACACAAACATTTTTATGATATTCTCGATGCGTTGATGCCGGGTGATTGTCTTGTTATGAATGATTCTCGAGTACTTCCGGCTAGGCTTCTTGGACATCGTTCAACCGGTGGTGCGATTGAGGTTCTTCTGCTACGAGATCTCGGTGACAAGAAATGGGAGTGTCTTTGTAGACCGGGGAAAAAGATGCAAGTCGGCAATGAAGTCTTTTTTGGATCCGGTGAGCTCCGCGGCACAGTAGCTGAAGTGAAGGAAGATGGTAATCGTGTTATAGAATTTGATTATAACGGGATATTCTTAGAGGTTTTGGAGCGTTTGGGAAAAATGCCTCTGCCGCCTTATATCAAAGCGGAACTGGAAGATCAGGAGCGTTACCAAACTGTCTATTCACGAGAGGTTGGTTCTGCAGCGGCACCAACAGCCGGTCTGCATTTTACGAAAGATTTATTGGAGAAAATCAGAGCAAAGGGCGTGAAAACTGCTTTTATAACGCTGCATGTTGGATTGGGTACATTTCGTCCTGTAAAAGCAGATGAAATTACAGAACACCACATGCACAGTGAGCTGTGTATGATGTCCGGGGAAACGGCCGAGGTCTTAAATGCAACAAAATTAAACGGCGGTCGGATTATTTGCGTTGGCACCACATCTTGCCGTACGTTGGAAAGCTTGGTTAATGAGGACGGTAGTTTTTCTGAAAAGTCAAAGTGGACTGATATTTTTATCTATCCGGGTTATCAATTTAAGGCTATGCAGGGATTGATTACAAACTTCCATTTGCCTGAGAGTACCTTAGTGATGTTGGTTTCGGCTTTTGCAGGCAGAGAAAATGTACTGAGCGCCTATCAGGAAGCAGTAAAGGAAAAATATCGGTTCTTCTCATTTGGTGATGCCATGTGCATTCTTTAGTTGTTTTAAGCTTTATATTGAACGAGGTGTCGTATGTTTGAACTGAAAAAGACAGAAGGAAAGGCTCGCCGAGGTGAGTTTACCTGCGCCCATGGTACGGTACAAACGCCTGTATTTATGAATGTCGGTACGCAGGGGGCTATCAAAGGTGCGCTTAGTGCAGAAGATCTGAAGAACATTGGCTGTCAGGTTGAGCTTTCCAACACCTATCACTTACATCTTCGCCCTACGGATGAAGTTGTTCGTAAAATGGGTGGTCTTCATAAATTTATGACTTGGGATGGACCAATCTTGACAGACTCCGGTGGTTTCCAGGTGTTTAGCTTGGCATCATTGCGCAAAATCAAGGAGGAGGGCGTCTATTTCTCTTCTCACATTGATGGTCATAAAATCTTCATGGGCCCGGAAGAAAGTATGCAGATTCAGTCGAATCTTGGTTCCGATATTTGCATGGCGTTTGATGAATGCATAGAAAACCCTGCACCGAGAGATTATGTTCTGAAAAGTGTGGATCGAACCTATCGATGGCTCGTTCGGTGCAAGGCTGAGAATGCGCGCTTAAATGCATTACCGGATACGGTGAATCCTCAGCAGATGCTGTGGGGAATCAACCAGGGTGGCACCTATGCAGATATTCGAGTGGATCACATGAAGCGGATCGCTGAACTGGATCTTCCCGGTTATGCTATCGGCGGTTTGGCAGTAGGTGAAACTGCAGAAGAAATGTATGACATTATCGAAGCGGTAGAGCCGCATATGCCTGCTAACAAAACGCGTTACTTGATGGGGGTTGGAACACCGACAAATATTATCGAAGCTGTAGCAAGAGGTGTTGACTTTTTTGATTGCGTAATGCCTGCCCGTAATGCTCGTCATGCAAGATTGTTCACCTGGGATGGTGCAATCAATTTAAAGAATGCCAAATATCAGCTTGATGAGAATCCCATTGATCCGCAATGTGATTGCCCGGTATGTCGCAGATTCTCCCGTGCCTATATTCGCCATTTGTTCGTAGCAGAAGAAATGCTTGCTATGCGGCTGTGTGTTATGCACAATTTATATTTCTATAATAAACTCATGGAAAAAATTCGGGATGCGTTGGACGCAGGGACTTTTGAACAGTTCCGTAGTCAATATTCCGCAAAATTAAGTCAACGAATCTAATTTTTGCTTGCTTTTTACTAAAATGATGTTATAATATTCAAGATTACTTTACAAAGGAGTTTCCGTATGCTTAATTTTTTGGAAGGTACTGCACCTGCTGGATCTAGTGGCGGCGGTGGTGGTCTGATCATCATGCTTGTAGTTATGCTGGGCGTATTCTATTTCTTTATGATTCGTCCCGAGAACAAGCGTAAGAAAGAAGCGGAGCAGATTCGTTCTTCAGTCAAAAATGGGGACAAGATTACTACCATTGGTGGTATTGTTGGCACTGTTGTTGATGTAAAAGAGGATCGCTTTGTCATTGAGACTTCTGCAGATCAGGTTCGCGTGGAACTGATGAAGTGGGCTCTGTCTACCAATGAAAGTGCAGCTGAGCGCGCAGCTGCTGAGGTGAAGAAAGCCAAAGAAGAAAAGGCTAAGAAAATGGCCGAAAAGCGCGCTAAGAAAAATAAATAAAAAAACAAGCCGCTATATGCGGCTTGTTTTTTGTCTGAAATATCCTAATCTTCACGATTCTCTTTTTCATAAGAGAGAATCTCTTTGGCCAAATAGATTGGCCGATTTTTGCTTTGCTCAAAGATTTTGCCGACATATTCACCAATAATGCCAATACACAGTAATTGCATAGCACCAAGCAGCAAAATCAATACGATGATGGATGCGTAACCAGGAACATCAATACCGACGATGATTTTTTGCAGCACAACAATAATCAAATAAACAATCGCCGCGAAAGCTGTGAAGATTCCCAAGTATGCCGACAGACGCAAAGGACGGGTAGAAAAGCCGATAATGCCATCGATGGCATAGTTTACAAGTTTTCTGAAGCTCCACTTTGTGGTTCCCGCAGCGCGTTTACAGGCAGTATAGGGGATATAGTGTGTGTTATAACCTACCCAGGAAAAGATACCCTTGGAAAAGCGGTGATTCTCTCCCAGGGAAAGGATACTTTGGGCAACACTTTTACGGAAGGTTCGGAAATCGCTGGCATCCTGCCGGAGGGGAATGTCAGACAGACGGTTAATTAGGGAATAGAAGCACTTTTTAAAGAAACTGAGTACTTTGCCTTCGCCACGACGGTCTTGATAGGCTGCTACAATATCGGTGTCCGGCTCTGATTCCAGAATGTCGACCATATCACGAACGATCTCAGGCCGTTGCTGCAAATCTGCATCGATCAGACTGATATAATCACCGCTTGCGCGGCTTAGACCTGCATAGAGTCCAGCTTCTTTGCCGAAATTGCGGGAAAAGGAAACTACTTTTACAGGACATGCCTGTGCTTCAAAAATCTTCTTAAGGTTATGAAAGGTAGCATCCTTACTGCCATCATCCACAAAAATGATTTCATAATCATAGCCGCACCCATCAAAGGCCTGCATTACTGCATTCTGAAACGGAACTACATTTTCTGCTTCATTATAGCAGGGAACTACCAAGGATAGTTTCAAGGTTTTCACCACCTAATTATAATTTTGTTTATGATATCACAGTGGATTTTATTTTGCAATAACATTTTGGTGGCAGAAAAGGCGGTAATTGTTATATTTATGTTGACAAAATACTATAAAAAGGCTACAATATATAACAATAACGCATTGAAGGAAAGTTTTTGTTGCTTGACACCTTTCAGAGAGCGTGTGTTTGGTGCAAACACGCAGGTTATGCAGCAGAATGTCGTTCCGGAGCGGATCGCCTGAACTGGAAGTAAGGCGGTACGGTTGCACCGTTATAGCAGTGAAAGTGTCCGGCTTGCCGGAAAATCAGGTGGTACCGCGGAAATTTTCGCCCTGAGCATTGCTCAGGGCGTTTTCTATTGAAAAGGAGTATGTATTATGATTAGAGAATTACCTAAAGTGTATGAGCCGCAGAAAGTAGAAAACCGCATTTATGAAATGTGGGAAAAGGGCGGTTATTTTCATGCGGAAAAGGATGTCAGCAAAAAGCCCTTTACCATTGTAATGCCGCCTCCTAATGTTACAGGTCAGCTTCATATGGGCCATGCAATGGACGCAACGCTGCAGGATACTCTCATTCGTTTTAAGCGGATGCAGGGTTACAACGCACTTTGGGTGCCTGGAACGGATCATGCCGGTATTGCCACTCAGATCAAGGTGGAAGAAGAACTGCGAACCAAAGAAGGCCTTTCCAGACATGACCTTGGCCGTGAGAAGTTCCTGGATCGTGTGTGGGACTGGAAACATAAATACGGCAATCGTATTGTCGAGCAACAGAAAAAGCTTGGTGCGTCCTGTGATTGGGATAGAGCAAGATTTACTATGGACGAGGGCTGCTCTAAGGCTGTTCGTGAGGTTTTTGTTTCTCTGTATGAAAAGGGTCTGATCTATAAGGGTAGCCGTATTGTTAACTGGTGTCCTCACTGTGTAACAGCGTTGTCTGATGCTGAGGTCGAATATGTTGACAAGCCCGGCAATTTGTGGCATCTGAAGTATCCCATTGTTGGAGAAGAAGGCCGCTATGTGATCGTAGCTACCACTCGCCCTGAAACTATGCTGGGTGATACCGGTGTTGCTGTGAACCCCAACGATCCCAGATATCAGGATCTTATCGGTAAGAAATGCCTGCTTCCTTTGGTGGATCGCGAGATTCCCATCGTTGCTGATGAGTATGTTGATTTGGAATTCGGTACCGGCTGTGTTAAGATGACACCGGCACATGATCCCAACGACTTTGAGGTCGGCCTGCGGCATAACCTGGAAACAATTCGGGTTTTGGATGATAGTGGCAAGGTGAATGAGTTGGGCGGCAAGTACTGTGGCATGGACCGGTATGATGCCCGTAAGGCAATTATTGCGGATTTGGATTCTTTAGGTCTGCTGGAGAAGATCGAAGAACATCAGCACAATGTAGGCACCTGCTACCGTTGCAGCAATGATGTTGAGCCGATTATTTCTGCACAGTGGTTTGTAAAAATGAAGCCTTTGGCTGAAGAAGCTATCCGTTCTGTGAAGGACGGTGAGACAAAGTTTGTCCCTGAGCGCTTCACCAAGAATTATATGAACTGGATGGAAAACCTCCATGACTGGTGTATTTCCCGTCAGCTGTGGTGGGGCCATCAGATTCCTGTTTGGTACTGTGCAGATTGCGGTCATATGACCTGCACCCGCGAGGATGCAACTGTCTGTGAAAAGTGTGGCAGCACCCATATCGAGCGGGATCCTGATGTGCTGGATACCTGGTTCTCTTCTGCGTTGTGGCCGTTCTCTACCCTCGGTTGGCCTGAAGCAACGGATGATCTGGATTATTTCTATCCAACGGATGTGTTGGTTACCGGCTACGATATTATTACATTCTGGGTATCCAGAATGATCGTCTCCGGTTTGGAACACATGAAAAAAGCACCGTTCCATACAGTGCTGATCCACGGCCTGGTTCGGGATGACAAGGGCCGCAAGATGTCCAAGAGCCTTGGTAACGGCATCGATCCTTTGGAAATGATCGAAAAATTTGGCTGTGACGCACTTCGTATGAACATGGTTACCGGCAACTCTCCCGGAAACGACATGCGTTTCTATGTGGAGCGCTGCGAGGCAATGCGCAACTTTGCCAATAAGCTGTGGAATGCAAGCCGCTATGTTATGATGAACCTTGAAGAGCGTGCAGTTAACAAGCTTCCTGAAACAAAGGATTTGGAAATTGCGGATAAATGGGTTCTCAGCAAGTTGAACACTTTGATTGCGGAAGTTACCGAAAACATGGATAAGTATGAATTGGGTGTTGCTATTCAGAAAATCTATGATTATATTTGGGACACCTACTGTGACTGGTATATTGAGCTGACAAAGTCCAGACTTTATGCCGATGACGCACAGAGAAAGCAGACTGCTATCCAGGTGCTGGTTTATGTATTGGATCAGGTTCTGCGACTTCTGCATCCTTTTATGCCCTTTATCACCGAAGAAATTTGGCAGTCTATTCCCCATGAGGGCGATGCTCTGATCGTTGCACAGTGGCCTGTTTATCAGCGGGAATTGGCATTTACTGCGGAAGAGAATCAGATGGAATCCGTTATGAATGCGATCCGGGCCATCCGTAACCGCCGTACCGAAATGAATGTGCCTCCCAGCAAAAAGGCAGCGCTTTATGTGTATGCATCCAATGCCCAGATCTTTAAGGAAGGCGAAGGCTTCCTGCAGAGATTGGCTTACGCAGATGTGGTTTCTATACTGTCTGCGGAACCTGAGAATTTGGAAGGTATGGTAACGGTTACCACGCCCGATGCAAAGCTGTATATTCCTTTGGGTCAGCTTGTGGATGTTGAGAAAGAGCTGGCACGCATCGAAAAGGAACTGGAATCTAACCGTAAGTTCCTGGCATCTTTGGAAGCAAAACTTAGCAACGAAAAGTTTGTTTCCCGTGCGCCGGAAGCGGTTGTGAATGCAGAACGGGAGAAAGCTCAGAAGACTCGCGATTTGATCGCACAGCTGGAACAAAGTGAAAAGGCAATGAGAAAGCTGTAATGAATGATTGATAACGCACCTGTACACTTGTGCAGGTGCGTTATTTTTTTGTGTTTCTCATTGCGACGGAATATGCTGAATCAATCTTTTATACTGTTTATGAAAACAGCAAAGGAGGAAACAAAAATGCAATTTACCAGCTTTTTGGAAAATGGCAAATTGACGATTGCTTTAAACGGTGAAATTGATCACCACTGCGCTAAGCAATATATCCAGTCAATTGCGGCAAAAATTGAAGCATACACACCTGACATATGCATCTTGGATTTTCAAGAGGTGTCGTTTGTGGATTCGTCAGGGATTGCGGTCGTAATTAATGCCCTGCGAAATATGTCGCAGATTGAGGGACGATTAATGCTCAGCGGAATTAGCGATCAACCAATGCGCGTATTCCGGGCATCCGGTATTGATAAAATCGTGGAAATTAAGGAGGCAGTTTCATGAAATTCGATAACTATATGGTGTTGCAGTTTCCCAGCAAGTCCTGCAACGAAGCTTTTGCAAGATCAGCAGTAGCATGTTTTGCTGCACAGTTGGATCCTACAATGGAGGAACTCGGAGATATTCGTACCGCTGTTTCTGAGGCGGTAACGAATGCGATTGTACATGCTTATCCCGATGAACTGGGGACCGTTACTGTTCGATGCAGAATTCTAAAAGATAATGTTTTGGATATCGTGGTTAAGGATAAAGGCATCGGTATTTCGGATGTGGAACAGGCCAAGCGTCCAATGTTCACAACCGGGGGAGCAGACCGAAGTGGAATGGGCTTTACCATTATGGAAAGCTTTATGACAGCCTTTGAACTGTCATCCGAGCTGGGTAAGGGAACGACGGTACATATGCGCAGAAAGCTGTCCAGGCGGCAATGATGAATCAAGAAGAATTGATTCGACTATCCCAAGCCGGGGATAAAGATGCTTCGGAGCGTCTTATAACCGAAAATACAGGACTAATTTGGTCGGTAGCACGACGGTATTTAGGACGGGGAACAGAGGCAGATGATCTTTATCAGCTTGGTTGTCTTGGTTTTCTTAAAGCCGTAGATGGCTTTGATCTCAATTTTGGAACACAATTTTCAACCTACGCTGTCCCAAAGATCGCCGGTGAAATTCGGCGGTTTCTCCGTGATGACGGAACAATTAAAGTATCACGAACGGTAAAAGAGCACGCTGTAACAATTCGTACCGCACGAAACCAACTGATTGTGAGCCTTGGACGAGAACCCACCATCACTGAGATCAGTGAAAAGACTGGTTTTTCTCCGGAAGAAATCGCGATTGCCGAAACAGCAACGGCTGCAACAGAGTCCATCCAAAAGGAAAATGGTGAAGATGGGTTTTCCCTTGAGGATATTCTGACTGACACCGAATCAGAAGAAAAGATTGTCGAGAAAATATCGTTGCGTCAGGCGATAGAAAAACTTCAGGAGCGAGATGCCACAGTAATCAAGCTCCGTTATTTCCACGGGTTGACCCAGGAACGTGTAGCCAAAGTGTTATGCGTCAGTCAAGTTCAAGTATCACGCATTGAGAAAAAAGCACTGCAGGCTTTAAGAGATCTCATGATGTAAAAACATTTGTCAGAATGCTGCTGATTTCTATTTACCTTTTGAGAGAAATACGATATAATGAAGAAAAATATAAAGTCAGGTGCAGTTATGACAGAAGATTTGAATGTTCGTTTTTTTAAAGCGCGTCAATCCTATATTGCAAGTCAGTTTTCTCACTTAAATAATATGCAAAAGCAGGCCGTTCTTTCAACGGACGGCCCGCTTTTGCTGCTTGCAGGTGCTGGCAGTGGAAAAACCACGGTTCTAATCAATAGAATTGAGAACCTGATTCGTTTCGGTAATGCCAGTGAAAGTGTGTTAATTCCGGACACAATTACGGAAGAGGATGTTATCTTCCTGGAATCACTTGCTGGCGAAATATCTCCCTATGACCGTCAGAGAGCGGATTGGCTTTGTGCGCACGAACCTGCTGCGCCCTGGAATATCCTAGCCATTACATTTACCAATAAGGCGGCCAATGAGTTGAAGGATCGTTTAATTGCCAAGCTGGGAGATGAAGCTCGGGATATATGGGCAATGACATTCCACAGCGCCTGTTGCCGCATTTTACGGCGAGATATTGAGCGCCTTGGATTTACCCGTAGCTTTACGATTTATGATACATCGGACTCTGAGCGGGTTATGAAGGATATCATCAAGGATATGGGGTTAGATGATAAAACATTCCCTGCAAAATATGTACTTAGTATCATCAGCCGTGAAAAAGATAAAATGGTTTCCCCGGATGAGTTGTTGGATCGTGCCGAAAATATAGGGGATATGCGTATGCTCCCTGTGGCTAGAGCATACAAAAAATATCAGAAAAGACTTCGGGATAATAATGCGCTGGACTTTGACGACATTATTCTATACACGGTTATGTTACTTCAAGAGCACGATGATGTCCGCACTTATTATCAACGAAAGTTCCGCTATGTACTTGTCGATGAGTACCAAGATACGAACTACCTTCAGTACCGGTTAACATCTTTGCTATCCGGCGGTTATGAGAATATCTGCGTGGTAGGTGACGATGATCAGAGCATTTATCGTTTTCGTGGGGCAACTATTGAGAATATTTTAAATTTCGAGAAGCAATATAAAACCTGCCGTACTATTCGATTGGAACAAAACTATCGTTCTACACAAGCGATCTTAAATGCAGCAAATGCTGTAATTGCCCATAATATCGGAAGAAAAGGCAAGCGCTTATGGACAGCAAATGATGCCGGTCAGCCCATTGTTATTTATGAAGCAGCTGATGAATCTGCGGAAGCATCTTTTGTTGCCAATGAAATCATTAAACAGTCCAAGGGTAGAGGTTTTCAAAAATTTGCGGTTCTTTATCGCACAAATGCCCAGTCTAACGCCTTGGAATATGCCATGAAACGAAACGGTATTCCATATCGCATTATTGGCGGTACACGGTTTTTTGATCGTGCGGAAGTCAAGGATATGTTGGCTTATTTGTGCGTGATCGATAACCGCTCTGATGATCTTCGTCTGAGGCGTATTATTAACAATCCTCCTCGAGGCATAGGTGCAAAGTCTTTGGAAACTGCGGAGCGTTTGGCACAAGCGGAAGGTGTTTCTTTGTATCATGTCGTATCCGATCCGCATTCCTATGCACCCCTCGAAAAGCCGGCTGGGAAATTTCTGCAGTTTTCTGCGTTAATTGAGGAAATGGCCCAACTCTTGGAAGATGGGATGAGTCTGTCGGATTTTTATGAAGAACTGATTATCCGTAGCGGCTATCAGGATATGCTACAAGCTAAGGACACAGAAGAGCATCGTAGCAGATTAGAAAACGTTCGGGAATTAAAATCCAGTATCCGTTCTTATGAAACAAACGCCATAGAAAATGGAGAAATTCCGAGCCTTTCCGGTTTTTTGGCAGAAATTGCCCTTTATACAGATTTGGAACAGTATAATGAAGGGGACGATGCTGTTGTCATGATGACAATGCACTCCTCTAAGGGTTTGGAATTCCCGCATGTTTTCCTGGTTGGCCTTGAGGACGGACTATTCCCCGGAATGCGCGCCATTGGCGATCGGGAGGAAATGGAAGAAGAGCGTCGGCTGTGCTATGTAGCCATTACCCGCGCGAAGAAAACATTAACTATATGTCATGCAAGACAGCGTATGATTTTCGGTCGCACCTCTGCAGCTCTGCCATCCAGGTTCTTAAAGGAGTTGCCCGAATCCGAAATTCTCAAAAAGGGAAGTACCGTTTCGGTTTACTTGCAAAACACGGGATTTGGTTCTGTAAGTTCTCCCCGGCATTCTGCTGTTTCGCAATCTGTTCAGTACAGCTCTTTTGTCAATACATGCAATTCGAGCAATAATATAAAGATTCTTGATCTTTCCAAAGGTGACATGGTACAACATACTGCTTTTGGCAGAGGTATGGTCTTATCTGTCATGAAAATGGGCGGCGATGCGCTTTTAGAAGTGGCCTTTGATAAGATTGGAACAAAGAAATTAATGGCAAAAACGGCATCCGCACATATGAAAAAGCTGTGATACTCTTTCCCGGTTGTTGCATAGAATCCACCGGGGTGATTTTGTGAAGCGGATTTTGGGTAAATTAAGCAGACTGCTTATCCTGATAATCATCGTCTCATTGTTGCTGATGGCCTGGTTTCGCAGTAAATATACCGATGATATTCGTTCACTGGCAGAAACGCGCGTAATCAATGCAACCTCTGATTTAATTAACGATGCAATCGACCAACAAATTGAAACGGGGACGATTCAATATGACCGTATCGTTTATTTTGAAAAAGATCTTAATGGCCGTATTACTGCGTTAAAAACCAATATGAGCGAAGTGAACCGCTTAAAAACAAGCATCTTGAATATTATAAATGATGAGATCATTGAAATGGATACCACCGGTATCGGTATCCCGTTAGGTTCCTTGATCGTACCTGAACTGCTTTCCGGGCGTGGGCCGGACATACCGATCCAAATCCTGTCTATCAGCAATTCTGATGCTGCATTTGATAGCTTTTTTACAGAAGCCGGTATCAACCAAACGCTGCAGCAGCTAACGATGGAAGTCAGCGTGGATGTTACGGTTTTGATATTGGGCAGAACGGAAAGCTTTACAGTAAAGAGTCATGTTGTCGTTGCGGAAACCATTATAGTTGGTCAAGTACCGGATACACTTTTACAAGCCGGAGGTTAATATGAATACAAAAGAGAGAATAGAGCAATTGGCAAAGACACTGTCGGATGCCAACTATCGTTACTATGTTTTGGATGATCCACAGATGCCGGATTTTGAATATGATCGCTTACTGCGAGAGTTAGAGGATCTTGAGAAACAAAATCCACAGTGGATATTGCCGGATTCACCGACACAAAGAGTTGGCGGTGAGGCTCTCAGCAAGTTTGAGAAATACACCCATGCGGTACCGCTTATGAGTTTGCAGGATGTTTTTTCTCCCGAGGAACTCAAAGAATTTCTTGAGAAAGTGAAAGCCTCTTTCCCGGATGCTGAATTTTCAGTGGAACCCAAGGTGGATGGCCTGTCGGTAGCTTTGGAATACGAAAACGGAGAATTTGTCTGTGGTGCAACCCGCGGTGACGGTGTTACCGGCGAGGATGTTACAGAAAATCTCAAGACCATTCGATCTATTCCCATGCGTCTTGTGGGCGCACCTGAGCGATTGATCGTACGCGGTGAAGTGTTTATGCCTAAAGATAGCTTTGAGGCGCTGAACCAGCGCCAGGAGCTGGAAGGTAAAGCTTTATTTGCAAATCCAAGAAATGCTGCTGCCGGTTCGTTGCGTCAGCTGGATTCCAAAATTACAGCAAAACGCGGCCTGGACATTTTGATTTTTAATGTACAATTAGCCAGCGGTACGGAATTTGAAAATCACGAAGCTTCCCTGGAATATCTTCGTCAGTTGCATTTTAAGGTTATTCCCAATCAAATTCTTTCTGATGTCGGTGAAATTATTGATCGGGTTATGGCGATCAATGAGGAGAGGGAAGTCTTAACCTGTGATATTGACGGTGCCGTAATAAAGGTTAATGACTTGAGCGTACGGAAAACACTGGGATCTACTGCAAAGAACCCCCGTTGGGCAGTTGCCTATAAGTATCCGCCCGAGATCAAACCTACGGTTGTGGAGGATATTGTTGTACAGGTTGGCAGAACAGGTGTTTTGACACCAAAGGCAGTCGTTCGTCCGGTGCGTTTGGCGGGAACCACAGTAACCAATGCGACCTTGCACAATCAGGATTTTATTTCTAACCGGGATATTCGCATTGGTGATACCGTTTTGATCCGGAAAGCAGGGGAGATTATTCCGGAAATTTTGGAAGTAGATTTCCAAAAGCGTCCCTACGATAGTCAGCCTTATCAGTTGCCTGCGGTTTGTCCGGTTTGCGGTGCAGTTACGGTAAAGGACGATGAAGGCGCATTTCTTCGTTGTACCGGAGCAGAGTGTCCGGCACAGTTAAGCCGTAATATTGCGCATTTTGTTAGCCGAGATGCAATGGATATTGAAGGTCTTGGTGCATCCATTGTGGATGCGCTGATTGAAAAGGGCTATATAAAATCCCCGGCGGATATATATTATCTTACTTTGGAACAAATGAAAAGCCTGTGGCAAAAAGGCGAAATTGCTGCCAATAAACTGCTTTCCGCAATTGAAGACAGTAAAGATCGGGATGTAAGTCGACTGATCTACGCCTTGGGCATTCGTCAGGTTGGTGTTAAGACTGGAAAAGTTTTGGCTCAGCAATTTGGCTCATTGGATGCATTAGCAGATGCCTCTTTAGAGGAACTAATGGAAATTGGTGACATTGGTACAGTTACTGCCCAAAATATTAAGGATTGGTTCTCTCAAGAGCAATCTCATCATATGTTGGAGCGGTTGAGACTGGCTGGTGTCAATTTTGAAAGTAAACGCGTTCTGTCGGATGCCCGTTTTTCGGGCATGACATTTGTATTGACCGGTGCTCTCACGAAATTTACTCGCGATGAAGCTACGGAAAAAATTGAGCTTTTCGCCGGTAAAGCTGCCGGTTCCGTTTCCAAAAAGACAACTTATGTTGTGGTAGGTGAAAATGCCGGTTCAAAGGAACGAAAAGCCCGAGAATTAGGGATTCCTATCCTGTCTGAAGATGAATTCTTAAAGATGATCGAGTAAAAAGAGGTCGGTGTTAACCGACCTCTTAGACTGTAGCCCCCTATAACAATGCAGTACAGGGGAATTTACATATCAGACTCTTGGGTAATTTTTGCAGTTACCGATTGTACTGCGTCTTCTACTTTGTCGGCTGCTTTATTCACAAGCTTCCTTGCGGCACTTTGTTTTGGCAGCATCATGGCTGCCACAGCTCCGGCAGCAGCGCCGATACCCATGGTCAATACGACATTTCTCATTTTCATATTATTTCCCTCCCTTCAAGATTAGTATGCCCGTTGGAACGGTATTTTTGTTGTATCAAGATCGTTTTTTGATGAAAACTGTTGGAAAAACGGTTGAATTTGGATATCTTGTTATTTATAATATAATTATAAAAACAGGGGAGGGATATTTATGTCGATCGATCAGCTGCATAATCGTATTCGTAAGCTTAAGAACCCATCCATGGTTAGCTTTGAAATAAATCCTAATGATTTACCGCCACATTTATTGGAACAAGAAGGCACAATCCCCAAATCATACGAAAGATTTTGTCATGAATTACTAAACGAATTAAAAGATGCCGTACCTGCTGTGCGTTTTTCTTCAAGCATCTTTTTTATGATGGGGGAGATGGGATGCGAAATTCTGTCCAATCTTCTTCGGGAAGCAAAAGATCTTGGGTATTATGTAGTTTTGGACGCACCGGAAATCTTATCACCTTTAAGTGCAGAGTTTACCGCAGGTGCTCTTGATTCAAATAATAACTGTGATGCAATGATTGTTTCACCTTACATCGGTAGTGATGCCTTAAAGCCTTTTTTACCTGTTTGCAAATCGAGGGAAAACGCGCTTTTTGCAGTTGTGAGATCTCCTAATAAATCTGCATCTGAGCTGCAGGATCTGCAATTTGGAACAAGGCAGGCCCATGTTGCAACCGCAGACATCATATCTCGACACGGAGAATCCATGGTTGGCAAATGCGGTTATTCACAAATTGGCGCATTGGTCAGTGCAGGTAATCCAGATGTTCTCCGTAGTCTCCGCATGAAATATCCGCGGTGCTTCTTCCTTGTAGATGGAATAGATTATCCTAGCGGAAACAGTAAAAATTGCAGCTTTGCCTTTGATAAATTCGGTTATGGCGCAATTGTTTGTGCCGGAACATCTGTAACAGCCGCTTGGAAAGAAACCGAAAGCAATGGTCAGGACTACCTTTTGCATGCTGTTCGCTCGGTGGATAAATTAAAGCGAAATTTAACGCGATATGTAAGTGTTTTGTAAACACCGATATGTAAGTCAGGTAACACCTGACTTATCGACGTGGAATCATACGATCTCTATTTCTGGATTCACTGTTCATGGTTCCGTCTTCGGAAGAATCACTGCCATTGGTAAAATCGTTACCGGTATCCATGGTGCTATCCGGAATCGTGGTGTGCATGGTAGGCTCTGTGCTGGGTCGTGTTGCCTGGGTGGATGTGCTGGGAACGATGCCTGCATCTGTAGTATTATTTACAGTGGGGTCGCCGGGATTTTCGCCTGTCTGTCTACGGCAGCCGGCAAACATAGAAAGAATAACTACCGCAGACAGCAGCAATACAATAAGCTTTTTCATATTTTTCCTCCTGTTGTTGATTACATTGCTAGTATTTCCTTTCATCGGATAATTAGACTGGAAATGCAATCCAGTAATACTTTCAAAAATTTCAACAAATTTAGAGGAATGCCATTGCTATTTCAAAGAAAATATAATATAATACATTAGATAAAATACATATAAAGGAGTGACCTTTGGGATGAAGAAACTCGCTGTTAAGAAAAACGCTGAATGTATGGCTTGTCTTGAGTGCGTTCGCGCTTGCTCTGTTGCTTTTTATAAGGAGTTTGATCCGGATCTTAGTTGTATTCAAATCGTTGCTAAGGGTGCTGGCGCAAAGCCCATGACTTGCATTCAGTGTGGTAAGTGTATGAAGGCTTGTGAGCATGATGCTATTACCCAGAACCCCAAGACCGGTGTCTATATGATTAGCAAGAAGAATTGCGTTGGCTGTGGTAAATGTGTCGAAGTATGCCCGATGAAGGTCATGGTTTTGAAGCCCGAGAATCCTGCCACTAAGTGCATTGCCTGCGGTATTTGTGCCAAGGTTTGTCCTATGGAGATCCTCGAGATCGTTGAAAAGTAATTTATAAGCGGAGATACAGGAATTGTATCTCCGCTTTAATCGTTCAAAGAGCCCCTGTTTATGTTTTATGAAAACAGGTTAGTAATAGACTGAAAATCCCACCGATTCACAAGAATTGGTGGGATTTTATCATAAATTAAGAATATGGATTTTGTATCTGGCTATTTCCGTGTAAATGCTATAGATAAATAATTCTCATTTCTTTCAGACAACCATATATTATTAAATAATACAATCGTTATTGCAAAACTCTTTGCGGGAATTTCCTAACGATAGAAAGTATTAATTTCGATACAGTTAAGATTGCATATTCAGATTTTGTATGATATAGTATAAAAGATATCATACACCCGGAGGCGTTTATGATTGAATTAACTTGTTTACAACAGCATTTTACCGAACAGGGTTCGGATATTCCTTGCCGGTTTAACGAACCCTTATCTGAGCATACCTCATTTCGAATTGGTGGAAATGCAGAGATTATGGCTTTTCCCGAAAATTCCGAACAATTACAAAAACTCTTATTAATGTCCGCTGAATTGGACACAAAACCAGTTATTTTAGGCGCAGGAACAAATGTGCTGGCACCGGATGAAGGAGTTTCCGGCATTGTAATCTGTTTGAAAGATGCTCTTGACGGAATTGAAGTGTTGGATGGCCATCGTATCCGCTGCATGGCCGGTGTTACCATGACAAGAGCAGCCGTGTTTGCCGCCAATAACGGATTGACAGGTCTGGAGTTTGCCCATGGTATCCCCGGTACAGTGGGTGGTGGCATCTATATGAATGCCGGAGCATATGGCGGTGAAATCAGTGGTGTTTGTGAATGCGTCCAGGTGATGGATCCGCAAGGAAATATTCGTACTCTGGATAAGGCAGCTTTGAATTTTTCTTATCGACACAGCATGCTGAACAATTCAAGTGATGTGATAATCAGTGCGGTATTTCAGCTTGAGCCGGGGATAGTCAGCGATATCCGCGGTAAAATGAAGGAATTGATGACTAAACGCTCTGCTTCACAGCCGCTGGATATGCCTTCTGCCGGCTCTGCATTCAAACGACCTGTGGGGCACTATGCTGCTGCATTGATCGATCAAGCAGGCCTGAAAGGCCTGCGTGTCGGTGGTGCAGAAGTTTCCAGGAAGCATGCAGGATTTATTGTGAATTGTGATAATGCATCCGCAAATGATGTAAAAGAACTCATCCGTCAAGTAAGAGAACGGGTATGGTCTGATTGCGGTGTGTGGTTGGATCCGGAAATTAGAATTTGGTAATTATTTTAAGGAGGAATTGACGGTGAATATGTCCTTTGCTGCGAACTGCAAGGCTGAAATATGCCGCATTTTTCCGTCAAAAAAATGCTGCGCTGTCGCTCAGTGTTTTGGGATTTTACTGTTTTGCAACAACTTTTCCTCCTCTGTAATACGTATTTTTACCGAAAGTCGTGAATTCGCATCTTTTCTTCCCAAACTGTTCAAAAAAGCTTTTTCTATCACTTTTGATCTGGTACCGTCTGAAGATACACAAGGTAAATTGATTTTCCAGATTTTTGATCCGGTTAAAATAAATATAATTATGAACACCTACGGCTTCAATCCGGATAATACCTTAGCACTACACATTAATTTTTCGGCCATTGAGGATGATTGCTGCCGTGCTGCTTTCTTGCGCGGCGCTATGCTGGCCGGGGGATCTGTTTCTGATCCGGCGAAAAGTTATCATATGGAAATCAGCACAACTCACAGTTTTGTAGCCAGAGAGGCCCGTGTACTTATGTGGGAGGATCTTGGCTTTTATCCTAAGATTGCAACACGGGGTGGGGGACAGGTCCTATATCTGAAACAAAGTGATCAGATTTCTGACTTGCTTACTTATCTTGGCGCACCTATTGCAGCCATGGGCATCATGGAGGCAAAGCTGGAAAAAGAACTGAACAACAAAGTAAACAGACGCTGCAATTGTGACGATGCAAATACCTCAAAGGTTGTGGAAGCAGCACAGGAACAATTGAGTGCCATTCGTGTCCTGAAAGAGCAGGGGAGACTGGATCGACTGCCACAAAAGCTGCAGCAAGCCGCAATTGCACGGGAACAGCATCCTGAGGCCTCGCTAACCGAGCTTGCAGCTTTGATGGAACCCCCAATTTCTAAACCCGCTATGAATCATCGTCTTAAAAAACTGGTAGAATCAGCAAAGGAGGCTGCATTATGAGTTTTGTGCATTTGCATGTCCACAGTGAATACAGCCTTCTTGACGGTGCTTGCAGAATCCGCGGTATGATGGATCGTGTGAAGGAACTTGGCCAATCTGCTATTGCCATCACAGATCACGGTGTGATGTATGGATGTATTGATTTTTATAAAGCAGCCAAAGCCGCCGGCATCAAGCCTATTATCGGATGCGAAGTGTATGTTGCCCGCCGTAGTATTGAAGACCGTATTTTCGGTATTGATAATGACCCTTATCATCTCGTTTTGCTCTGTGAAAACCGAAAGGGTTATGAGAATCTGTGCAAATTAGTGTCCGAGGGATTTATTCACGGTTTTTACGGAAAACCGCGAGTGGATTTAGACCTTTTAGCTCGATATCATGAGGGCTTGATTGCGCTGTCTGCCTGTCTGGCCGGTGCAATTCCCCAACATCTTATGGATGAGGACTATACTGCTGCTCTTGAGTACGCCCGAAAGCTTGCCGATATTTTTGGTCCGGATAGATTTTATCTTGAGCTGCAAGATCACGGCATTGAAGAACAGAATGTTGTAAATCAAGGCATTCTGCGTCTATCGAGAGAAACAGGTTTGCCACTTGTTGTAACCAATGATGCCCATTATCTGCGTAAAGAGGACGCCAAGCTTCAGGATGTGCTGCTTTGCATCCAAACAGGAAAGACTGTGGACGACCCCAATCGCATGAAATTTACTGGGGAAGAATTTTACCTAAAGAGTGAAGAGGAATTGCGGAAGCTTTTCCCCAATTGTGATGAAGCCTTTGAAAACACCGTCAAAATTGCTGAAATGTGCAATTTGGAATTTGTTTTCAATCAATATCACTTACCGTCTTTTCCTGTACCGGATGGATATACAAATGAAGATTACTTCCGCAAACTTTGTAATGACGGTTTTCAGGAACGCTATCCCAATGCCCCAAAGGATTACATAGATCGGTTAGAATACGAAATTGGCGTCATCAGCCGAATGGGATACGTAAACTATTATCTGATTGTTTGGGACTTTATTCGTCACGCAAAAGAATCCGGTATTCCTGTTGGCCCCGGCCGTGGCTCCGGTGCAGCATCCATTGTTGCCTACTGTCTGCATATTACAGAAGTCGACCCCATGAAGTATGCACTGATCTTCGAACGTTTCCTGAACCCGGAGCGCGTCAGTATGCCGGACTTTGATACCGATTTTTGCCAGGAGCGACGCGGGGAAGTAATTGACTATGTTACGGAGAAATACGGTCATGACCATGTTGCACAGATTGCTACATTTGGTACCATGGCTGCAAGAGGCGCCATCCGTGATGTTGGCCGTGCATTGAATTTTTCCTATGCAGAAACAGATATTGTTGCAAAATTAGTGCCGACTACACTTCATATCACTTTAAAAGAGGCCTTGGAGGTTTCTCCAAAGCTGAAAGAAATGTATGATGAAGATGATCGCGTTAAGGAACTTATCGACACGGCTATGAGCCTGGAGGGCATGCCGCGCAACACATCCACCCATGCAGCCGGTGTTGTTATTACGGCTGAGCCTGTTGAAAATTATGTGCCGCTTAGCCGCAACGACGATACTGTTGTCACGCAGTACACCATGACTACCATCGAGGAACTGGGATTGTTGAAGATGGACTTCCTCGGTCTGAGAAACCTGACAGTCATCAAGGATGCGCAGGATCAGATCAGAAGACATCATCCGGATTTTTCAATCGATGATATCCCCGATGATGATCCTGAAACCTTCGCTATGTTGGCAGAGGGTAAAACCCAGGGCGTTTTCCAGTTGGAATCTGCAGGCATAACCGGCGTTTGCGTGAATATGCGTCCTACTTCCATTGAAGATCTGACGGCTATTGTTGCACTGTATCGGCCAGGTCCTATGGATTCTATCCCCAGATTTATTGCAAACAAGTTGGATCCCCGGAAAATCACCTATAAGACGCCTCTGTTAGAGCCTATTTTGCGGGTCACTTACGGCTGTATCGTATACCAGGAACAGGTTATTGAAATTTTCCGTTCCTTAGGTGGATACACAATGGGACAAGCAGATAACATTCGACGCGCTATCTCCAAAAAGAAGATGAATGTCATTGAGGCCGAGCGTAAAGTGTTCGTTTACGGTGACTCTGCACAGGGAATACCCGGTGCAATATCGAAAGGTGTTACAGAATCAGCTGCACAGTCCATTTACGACGAGATCGTTGATTTCGCAAACTACGCATTCAACAAGGCGCATGCAGTATGCTATGCGGTAGTTTCCTATCAAACTGCTTATCTTAAATGCCATTACCCCCGTGAGTATATGGCAGCATTAATGACCTCAGTTTTGGATTCTGCCATGAAGATATCCGGTTATATTGCTGAGTGTAAAGAAATGGGGATTTCCGTTTTAAAACCGGATATCAATCATTCAGATGACCCATTCATTGTAGAAGGCGATTCCATCCGTTTTGGTTTAGGTGCTGTTAAAAATGTTGGTCGCGGTCTTATTCGCAGTATGGTGGCAAAGCGCAACGAAGAGGGGCCGTTCCAATCTTTAGAAAACTTTCTGCAGCGTATGGGTGAAGGAGAACTGAACAAACGCGCTGTTGAAAACTTTATTAAATGCGGTGCCATGGATTGCTTTGGACATCGCCGCAGTGAACTTCTTGCTGTGTACGACATGATAATGGACAGTGTATCCTCCTCCAGAAAGAAGAATTTGGATGGTCAGATGGGGCTGTTCTCCATGTTGGACAAGTCGGATTCTGCTGTTGCAATTCCGATTCCGACACTTCCCGAGCTTAGCCCCGGAGATATGATGACCATGGAAAAGGAAACCACCGGTGTCTATATTTCCGGACATCCCATGGATGATTACCGCCAATATCTAAAGGGCACACATGTTGTAAGTATCGGTAGCTTGTTGGGAGAGGGGAGCACCTATCGTGACGATCAGATCGTCAGCGTTGCAGGTATCGTTCAAAACCTGAAAATGAAAACCACACGCAATAATTCCATGATGGCCTATGTTACTGTTGAGGATGATACCGGTTCTATTGAAATGTTGGCTTTTTCCAATGTTCTCGGGGAACATGGCGGTTATTTACGAGAGAATGCCGCTGTTGTGATTACAGGTAGACTTTCACTTCGCGATGATAAAGACCCGCAAATTGTAATTAATCGCGCTCGACCCATTACGGATTATTCCGAGATGCCCCCCGCATTGAGACCTGCACCTGAACCGCAACCACAGCGTCCATTTGGTACATTGTATTTGCGTCTGCCATCGGAAACTGATTCGCGCTATCGTAAAGTAAAAGCTATTTTGAATATGTTCCCGGGAGACCGTTCTGTCGTGTTGTTTTTTGCGGACACGCGTCAGCGCAGAGGAACACAAACCAGCTTTGACAGCCGTATGCTGGATGAGCTTACCGATGTGTTAGGTTCTGAAAATGTCGTTTTAAAATAACTTTCTTTTTTTGATCTGACATGCTATAATTATATAGATTGGAGGTGATCGCATTTGAAACGAACAATTAAAGTAACACTTATCATCGTATTGCTTACTGTAATGCTATGTGGTTGCAGTGTCCATACAATTAGTGATCTTTACTGTTTACCAATGCGATCTGAAGAGTATACAGGTCTCCAATCTGCAATTGACCAAATTATGACAGGTCGTGAATACAGTGCACCGATTTCCGGTGAAAATCGCCAATCAGTCCAATCTGCTGATTTGGATGGTGATGGCAAAGATGAGTATATACTCTATGCAAAAAGCCAGGATGAAAAGCCTTTGCAAATTTTTATATTTTCTCTTGTTGACCAAGGATATATTCTTCTGGACACCATCGCATGCAACGGTTCTTCTTTCGAGCAGGTTGAGTATGTTCAGATGAATAACAGACCGGGACTGGAAATTGTCGTTGGCAGTCAGGTCAGCAATCAGGTTCTTCGCTCGGTAAGCGTATATACACTGGTAAACAAGCAAATTGAGCAAGTAATGTCCAGTAGTTATACAAAATTTCTGTGCGGAGATTTGGACAAAGACAATTTATCTGAATTACTGATATTGCGGCCAAGCACAGCGGATCCTAACAATGGAATCGCAGAGATGTTTGGCTTTGAAAGCAGCGTGTTGTCACGATCCCCAGAAGTCAATATGTCCGGATCTGCAGAAAGCATTAAACGCATCATGCTTGGTAAATTAAATGACGGTATTCGTGCTATGTATGTAGCCAGCAGTATCGATAACAGTACTTTAATCACAGATGTTTATGCAGTGGTGAACGGTAACTTCACAAATGTTTCTCTTTCCAACGAATCGGGAACCAGCGTACAAACACTGCGAAATTACTATGTTTATGCTGATGACATCGATAATGACGGTGTATTGGAACTTCCCAGCTTGATAACGATGAAGACTAAGGAAGAGAATGAAGCCGAACGCCAGTATCTGATTCGTTGGTTTTCCATGACATCACAGGGCACTGAAGTTGACAAACAGTATACTTATCACAATTTTGTCGGTGGCTGGTTTATGCAACTGGACAAAGCATTAGCGACAAGGATTACCGTTACACAAAAGGGAAACAGCTATGAATTCAGCCTTTGGGATCAATCACTAACAGAGACAGAAAAGCTTTTTACAATCTATGTTCTTACCGGACAGAAACGGGATGAACAGGCGGTCACAGATAATCGTTTTGCCATATACAAAACGGATACAACCATTTATGCAGGGGATCTTGAAGTCGCTTCTGCTGCATACGGTATTTCCAAAGAAAGTTTGATCCAAAGTTTCCAGTTGATCCTTCAGGACTGGAAGACAGGCGAGATATAGGAGGAACATCAATGAAAAAAGTTCTAATTATGGAAGATGAAGAAAATATTCGCAGCTTTGTTGTGATCAATTTAAGGCGTGCGGGCTATGAGGTGTTGGAAGCCGCTACCGGAATGCAGGCTTTGGAACGGATCCAGCAGCATCCTGATGTTGGCGTTGCTATTTTGGATATTATGCTGCCGGATATGGACGGATTTGAAGTTTGCCGCAGAATTCGTGCCAACAACAAGCAGATGGGTATCATTATGCTTACCGCAAGAACCCAGGAGATGGATAAGGTTACCGGTTTGATGACCGGTGCGGATGACTATGTTACAAAACCCTTTTCTCCCGCAGAACTGACTGCACGAATTGATGCGTTGTTCCGTCGGCTCGGTGGCGAAAACGGTGCAACTTCTGAGCTTTTATCCCAGGGACCCTTTATCATGAATACGCGCAATCATACTTTGGAAAAAGACGGAAACCGTATTCGTCTGACACAAGTTGAGTATTCTATTATGAAAGTATTTATGCAAAATCCCGGTCGCGCACTGTCTCGGGAAGATATTCTTTCTGCTGTGTGGGGGCGCGATTTTGAAGGCGACCTGAAGATCGTTGACGTAAATATCCGCAGACTTCGGATCAAGATTGAAGATGATGCTACATCTCCTACCTATATCAATACTGTTTGGGGATTTGGTTATAAGTGGGGAAACTAAACTTGAGGAATTGAGGGTGCTATGAAAAAAGCAGGTGGATTGCGAAAACGATGGCTTATTAATACAATAGGCGTAGTCTTTGCATTGGGTCTCGCCTGTGTTGCAGCCATTACATTTTCCTTTGCAGTTTATTACTACAATGGCATGGAGTCAGATATGAGCTACCGTGCCAAAACAACCGTTGATTATTTTACCAATCATATCAACCACAACTACAACGAATATTATCAATCCTGCATTAATTATGCAAACACCTTTGAGGGAAAGAATCAGATTGAACTCCAGTTTATTGATGCAAATGGAAAACTTGTAGCAACATCTTTTGGCGGGTGGGCAGAACAAGTTTCGCTTACAACTGACATTCAGGAAGCGGTTACACTCCGTGAGCATCGCTCATATATTGGCAAAGATCCTATTACCGGAGAGCGAATTATCGCGGTATCCTGTCCCATGATCTATAGCAACGGAGAGGTTATTGGCGTATTGCGTTATGTCACATCCACACGACTTTTGGATAAGCAAATCACAATGGTTGCTGTTTATGCTTTGTGCGCACTGCTTGTTGTTATGGTTATTTTGCTGCTTAGCAACGGCTACTACATCCGCTCTATTTTGATCCCTGTTGCTGAAATTACCGAGAAAGCAAAAAGAATTGCCGGCGGAAGCTATGGCATCCAAATTCAAACCCACTACAATGATGAAATCGGCGATCTGGCTAACACAATCAACGAGATGTCCGTTCAGATCAATCAGAATGACGCTATGCAGCGGGAGTTCATTTCCTCGCTTTCTCATGAGTTGCGAACACCTCTTACGGCAATAACCGGCTGGAGCGAAACGCTTTTAGCGGATGAAAATCTGGACCCCGAGACCCAGCGTGGTATGAATATTATATTGCGTGAAAGTCGACGGCTTACGGGAATGGTTGTAGATCTTTTGGACTTTACTCGCTTGCAGGATGATCGCATGACCTTAAACATACGACAAACTGATATCCGGGGAGAATTTGAAGATACTGTGTTTATGTACTCAAGTCGCCTTTCTCAAGAAGAAATGGAACTTGTTTACATTGAGAACGATCAGGAAATTCCTGAAATACCCTGTGATCCGGAGCGTTTACGCCAGGTTTTCTTGAACATTTTGGATAATGCAGCAAAACATGGAAAAGACGGCAAGCGAATTGACGCATCTTTGGTTCATGAAAACAATAAAATCATCATCAGAATTCGGGATTATGGCCCCGGAATTTCAGAGGATGAGCTTCCGTTAGTTAAAAAGAAATTCTATAAGGGCAGCTCCAAAGCCCGTGGCAGCGGTATTGGATTGGCTGTATGTGATGAGATTGTCCTGAGGCATAACGGCACACTGACACTGGAGAATGCTGAAGGCGGCGGAACTTTGGTTACTGTTGAACTACCGGATATGCAGTGAGAAAGGAACACTATGTCAAACAAAGATACACAACCTTGTTGTGAGAAGTTTAAAACTATGATCGGCGGACAGGCGTTGATTGAGGGCATTATGATGCGTGGCCCCGAAAAAGATGCTATTGTAATTCGCAAAGGGGAAGAGCTTACATTAGAGTGTACGCCTCGGAAAGTACGACCGAAGCGTTCGTTCTGTAACCTGCCGTTTATACGCGGATGTGTAAATTTCTTTGATGCCCAAGTTACCGGTGTCAAGGCTTTAATGCGTTCGGCGGATTTGTCTGCAGATGAAGATACTCCGCAAACTGAGCCCAGCAAGTTTGATTTGTGGCTGGAAAAGAAACTTGGAAATGAAAGGTTCCAAAAGGTGGTAATTGGATTTGCTGTCGTATTAGGTCTTGGACTTTCTATTTGCCTGTTTTTCTTACTCCCTATGATTGTCAGCGGTTTTTTTGACAGGTGGATTCATAATATTTTGACCCTGAACCTGATTGAAGGCATAATTCGTATGACCATTTTCTTCGGTTATATGATCCTGGTGTCGCGTATGAAAGAAATGCGCAGAGTTTTTGCCTATCATGGCGCCGAACACAAGACAATCCGCTGCTATGAGGCTGGATTAGAACTGACCGTTGAAAATGTTCGCACACAGACGCGTCTGCATCCGCGGTGCGGAACAAGTTTTTTGCTGATTGTCATGGTAATTTCTATTCTGGTATTCTCCATAGCATCATCCGGTTTACTGGCGTTAATACCGGCTTTGGAAGCGCTGCGAGGTAGATTTCTGTTCCGTTTGATTATGATTTTGTTTAAGCTTTTGTTATTACCTTTGGTTGTTTCAATCACATATGAAATTAACCGTTTTGCTGGAAGGCATGATAATGGTTTTACCAAAATTCTTACAGCGCCCGGCATGTGGTTCCAAACCTTTACCACAAACGAACCGGATGATTCCATGATTGAAGTTGCAATTGCTGCTGTGAAGGCTGTGCTTCCCGAAGAGGAGGGAGCAGACCGGTGGTAAAGAAATACGCACAGTTGTATTCTGATCTGCGTCACACTTTGCTCAAAACGGAAGATGCCCAGGATGCCGGATTTTTGGCAAGAACGATCATTAGCCATTTCGCAAATATCAGTCAGGAACAGCTGTTAGCAAGAAGTGAGATGTATGCCGCAGAAACAGTCTGTGAGGTCTGTGAAGAGGCTGTATCGCGTTTTGTCGCAGGTGAGCCACTGGCGTATATCCTGGGAGAATGGGAGTTCTACGGTCTCAAGCTGACTGTAACACCGGATGTCCTGATTCCTCGGGATGACACTTGTGCGGTTGCCGCTTTAGCAATCCAGAGATCCTTATTTTTGGACAAATCACCCAGAATTTTGGATCTTTGCACAGGATCCGGCTGTATAGGACTAGCTATCGCCAGCCGGGTTCCGGACTCTAGGGTCACTTTAGGTGATATTTCCCGGGAAGCATTGACAATAGCAAAGCAAAATATATTGCGCAATCATTTCAGTGGTCGAGTATCTGCAATGCAGATAGACGCACTCAGTGAGCCCTCTGCATTTTTTGGTAAGTTTGATTTGATCGTTTCAAATCCTCCGTATATAACCACCCAAGAGATGGGAGAACTTCCGATAGGCGTCGCTGATTTTGAACCGCATTTAGCACTGCACGGTGGTGATGACGGTCTTGTCTTTTATCGTGCAATTGCCAAAAATTATCAAAAAGCGTTAAAACCGGGCGGATTCCTCTGTTTTGAATTTGGAATGGGGCAGGGGAATGCTGTTTGTGAAATTTTAGAAAATAATGGGTATACAATTCTGGAACGAACCAGAGATTATAACGATAGAGAAAGGGCTGTGTTGGCGCAGCTCAACAGGAAGGATTGACTCATATGGCTACTAAAAAAACATCTTACGAAGCTCCCGCACCTGCATCTGACAAGAAAAAAGCATTACAAACTGCACTGGCCCAAATTGAAAAGAATTTTGGCAAGGGTACTGTTATGCGTTTAGGTGATCGCCCGGAAATGAATGTAGAGGCAATCCCCACAGGCAGCCTGGCTTTGGATGCAGCCCTGGGTATTGGTGGTGTTCCCAAGGGCAGAATTATCGAAATTTACGGTCCTGAATCTTCCGGCAAGACCACTTTGGCGCTCCATATCTTGGCACAAGCACAAAAAATGGGCGGTGAGGTTGCTTTCGTGGATGCCGAGCACGCCTTGGATCCTGTTTATGCTGCTGCACTTGGTGTAGATACCGATAATATGCTTGTTTCCCAGCCGGATACCGGTGAGCAGGCTTTGGAGATCACGGATGCTTTAGTTCGCTCCGGTGCCGTAGATGCTGTTGTTGTTGACTCCGTTGCCGCCCTTGTTCCCAAGCAGGAAATAGAAGGTGAAATGGGAGACACTTTTGTTGGTCTGCAGGCCCGTTTGATGTCTCAGGCTTTGCGCAAGCTGGCCGGTACGATCTCCAAAACCAATTGTGTTGTTATCTTTATCAACCAGCTGCGTATGAAGATCGGTGTTATGTATGGCAATCCTGAAACTACCACTGGTGGCAATGCCCTGAAGTTCTACTCCTCTGTCCGTTTGGATGTTCGTCGCGTAGAAGCCATTAAGGAAGGTGGCAATACCATCGGCAATAAGACTCGTGTTAAGGTTGTAAAGAACAAAGTTGCACCTCCTTTCCGGGAAGCCTACTTTGACATCATGTACGGTCAGGGCATCTCCAAATGGGGCGAACTGGTGGATTTGGCAGTACAAATGGATATTGTTCAGAAGTCAGGAAGCTGGTTCTCTATGGGCGATGAAAGAATTGGCCAGGGCAAGGATAGCGTCAAAGCTTATCTGATGGAGAACCCGGAAATTGCTGAACAGGTAGAGGCCCAAGTGCGTGCAAACTTACTTTCTGCGAATGCTGCAGACGCTGCAGCGAAGCCTGCCCGACAGCCTGTAGCAATCAGCGCAGATGACTTTAACGATGAGGATTGATTCTCTGTCTCCAAATCCCGATAGAGTAGGGAAGTACCGCTTGCAGTTATCTGATGGATCCGTTATGAAGCTCTATAGTCAGACAATAGCGGATTTTGGCCTATATGTCGGCATGGAGATGACCGCAGAAGAACTTAATACGCTAAGAAACGCTGCCAGTCAAATGTCCGCAAAAATGCGTGCAGTCCGAATTGTGGCAGCTTCCGGTGTATCAAAGCGGGATCTCGAGCATCGTCTGATCCAGAAGGGCGAAACAGTCAAAGATGCACAGAGTGCGGTTGCCTGGATGTCTGAACTGGATTTGATCGATGACAGAAAAACAGCGGAACATATTGTGAGTAATTGTATTCATAAGGGATATGGAATTTCCCGGGCGAAACAAGCTCTGTATGAAAAACGAATTCCTAAAGAGATTTGGCCGGAAGTTTTAGCTGAATATCCCGATCAGACAGATAAGATCCTCGCGTTTTTAAAGAGCAAGCTTTCTGACGAACCATCAGAACGAGATATACGTCGTGCAATAGATGCAGCATTGCGTCGTGGTCATAATTACGGTCAGATAAAGCGCGCACTTGCGCAGCTTTGTTTGGATTCAGATAATTTCCCGGAGGGGTAAATATGGCAAATATCGGTTTCATTTCCCTTGGCTGTGCAAAAAACCAGGTAGACTGTGAACGAATGATGTACCGCGTACAGGATGCCGGTCATACTGTGTGTGAAGGTATTATCGGCTGTGATGTGGTTGTTATCAACACCTGTGGTTTTATTGATTCTGCTAAATCTGAGGCAATTGATTACATCCTGCAAACAGCCGCCTTGAAAGCAGAAGGACACATTGGTAAAATTCTTGTCACCGGTTGCTTGTCGCAGCGATATCAGGAACTAATCAAAGAAGAAATGCCGGAAGTTGATGGCGTTTTAGGAACCGGAAGTTACACGGAAATTGTCCCGGCCATTGAAGCTTTGTTAAGAGATGAAGAGGTAAGTATCTTTGATTCCATTGATACGCCTGAACAGGAAACGGGACGCATTTTAACAACACCTGAACACTATGCCTATCTTAAAATTGCTGAAGGCTGTGATAACCGGTGTTCTTACTGTATTATCCCTTATTTGCGGGGTAAATTCCGGAGTCGGGAGATGGATGATATCCTTTATGAAGCAAGGCTTCTTGCTGCTTCTGGCGTAAAGGAATTACTTGTAGTTGCACAAGATACCAGTCGATACGGAACGGATTTGTCCGGTCACCAGAGATTGCTCCCCAAATTGCTTCGGGAACTTTGTAAGATTGACGGTATTCATTGGATTCGGGTACACTATACCTATCCGGATGAAATTGATGATGAATTGATCGATACAATTGCCAATGAGCCCAAAATCGTTAAGTACTTAGATATTCCCATTCAGCACTGCAACAAAAATATCCTGAAGCTTATGAATCGCCGTGGTGACAGTCAGCTGTTGAAAGATCTGTTTGCAAAGCTTCGCAGCAGGATCCCTGATCTGATTATTCGAACCAGCGTAATCACTGGTTTGCCCGGAGAAGGGGAGACCGAGTTTGAAGAACTTTGCACATTCTTAAAGGAACACAAGTTAGAACGCGTTGGTGCCTTTGCTTTTTCTCCCGAGGATGGCACACCAGCGGCCACCATGGACCATGTGGATGAAACAACAGCACGAGAACGTGCCGAAATGGTAGAAACGATTCAATCCAGAATTATGGACGATTATAACCAAGCCTTAATTGGACAGACTTTAGAAGTACTGATTGATGGTTATGATGAGGAATTTGGTCAATATTATGGCCGAACATATGCCGATTCCCCGGAAATTGACGGAAAAGTTTGGATATCATCGGAAGAGGCTTTGCGCGAAGGTACATTCATCCGCGTTGTAATCGACAGCCTTGTGGATGGTGAGTTGAACGGATATGCTTTGGAGGAATAGTCATGACATTAGCTAGTAAAATTACACTGCTTCGTGTTGCATTTATCCCTCTTTTTATGATCTTCATGTATTTAAGTGAAGGTTTGCCTAACATTTGGATGTGGTTGGCATTGTCTGTTTTTATTGTTGCCAGCATTACCGACTACATGGATGGCCATATTGCCCGTAAAAAGAACCAAGTTAGTGATTTTGGTAAATTCCTGGACCCTTTGGCAGACAAATTACTGGTAATTTCTGCAATGTGTATGTTCTGTGAATGGGAAATGATGCCGGCATGGGCTTTAATGCTGGTTTTAGCTCGGGAATTCTCTGTAACCGGTCTTCGCTTGATCGCTGTTGGCAAGGGAAAGGTGATTGCTGCGGGGTGGAGTGGAAAGGTAAAAACTGCATCTACCATGGTAGGACTCTGTGTTTGGATGGCATTTCCTTCACATGAAATTCTGGGAATTGTTATTACTTTAGTAATTATTGTTACAACAATTTACTCCGGAATTGAATATTTCATCCGTAATTGGAAATGTTTATGGGATTAATTCCAATAATCTACACAAGAAAAGCGACTACATTATATAACATGTAGTCGCTTTTTTTCAAAAAGAAGGTAATAAATATGAAAGTTTCTGTTGCAAAATGTTCTCAATATTCGCCTGAGGACGCGCATATAGCGCTTCAGGAGGTACTTGCTCCTTTTGGTGGGCTTGTGTGGGTTCGGGAAGGCATGACCATCGGTATCAAAGCAAACCTTGTGACTTATTTTCACCCAGAGACCGCTGCCACAACGCACCCGGTCTTACTTTGTGAGCTTATTAAAATGATTCGGAGCAGGGGAGCGGATGTTATTCTTGGTGACAGCCCGGGTGGTTTATATAATCACTTCTATGTAAATAGAATCTATTCTGCCACCGGAATGAAGAGTGCAGAAGCTGCTGGTGCGAAGTTAAACCAGGACTTTAGTGCAAAGCAGGCCAGTTTCCCGGAAGCGAAAGCTGCAACAACCTTTACATACACAGGTTGGCTGGATAATGTAGATGCCATCATAAATTTCGCCAAGCTGAAAACACATGGCATGATTGGTATGAGCGCAGCAGCGAAAAATATGTTTGGTGTAGTTCCGGGAACCACAAAACCGGAATATCATTACCGTTTTCCCAATACGGAAAGCTTTTCTGATATGATCGTCGATCTTGATGAGTATTTCAAACCCCGAATTTCTATTATAGACGCTGTTGTTGGCATGGAAGGTAATGGACCAACCGCCGGCACTCCGAGACATATTGGTGCAATTGCAGCTTCAGAAAGCCCGCACGCATTAGATCTTGTCTGCGCCAAAATAATAGGAATTTCGTCAGAAAATGTACCAACTCTGCAAGCTGCAATCAAAAGAAATCTTTGCCCCAGCACAATAGGGGAGTTGGAGATCATTGGCGATGTAGAACAATTCTGCATTCCTGATTTTAAACTTGTGGATGGTGCAAGAAGCCTTCAGTTCAACAGTGGTGCTAAATCCAAATTTGGTAAATTCACCGGGAAGGTGTTAAAAAGATTTTTGGCATCTGTACCAAAACTACACGCTGCTGAATGTATTGGCTGTGCAGAATGTGCGCGAATCTGTCCTGCAAAAGCAATTACAATGAAAAAACGCAAACCGGTAATCGCGCGCGATCAATGCATCCGCTGTTTTTGTTGTCAAGAGTTTTGTCCTAAGGGGGCAATGAAGGTGCATCGTCCTTGGATAGCGCGAAAGTTAGAATAATATTTATATATCCTTGTATTATCAAGCAGGAAGGAGAGGCTTCGGATTAACCGAAGCTTTTCTCTTTTGTATACCGAAAAAAATAACGAACGCAACAAAATGACAGAGGTTTTGTTGCGTTTGGCGGTGGAATTGGGTCTGTGAGCGCGGGCCCGGGTGTGGCAGCGACGGCCGCACCGCATTATCCGGGTATCAAGGAACCTTTGCGCTAATGGTTGACAATTTTTGTAAAGTCAAATGACTGTGAAAGCAAAAGAAAACCGCCCGGCCTTTCGGTCGAGCGGTTTCTTTACTGAGCTTCGGACTCTTCGGAGGAAGAGGCCCCCGTGGGAGCAGCGCAGCCTCGCACGGTCATAATAGCACACCGGGCAAGGCTTGTCAAGCCCGGCGGCTAAAAAGGCGACTGCGGCCTGTCAAGGCCGGGGAAGCCGCCCGGAGGGCTTGGCCTTGACAGGCTGCGGACAATGGGAGAGCGGCGGGCACAGCGCCACCACCCCGGGGAGCCCGAAGGGCGGGGGCCGCAGCCCCCAGAGGCGCAGCCTCGCGCTTCCCCGGAGCCCCCAGCGGGGGCGGCGGGGACGGGAGGG
>JAGBTV010000091.1 GCA_017631155.1 Oscillospiraceae bacterium
CAAGGCTTTGGAAGCCCATGTCAGCCTCAGCGGCGCTGACGAGTTGAAGGCAGCCTGCGAAGGGCTGAACCTGGCTGAGATCTGCATTGTCTCCTCCTGCACTTGGGAAACCGCTCCCGAGGGCGCAGAAGTTGGCAACGGTGTCAACTTCTCCAAGCTGACCATCGGCGTATCCGAAGCCAAGGGCGAGAAGTGCCCCCGCTGCTGGATGCATTCTCTGGAGGCAAATGCCGAGGGCCTGTGCCCCCGTTGCGCAGCCGTTGTTTCCAAGCTGGATATTGAAATTTAACCGCCAAACGCAGGGCATTTTTGCCCTGCGTTTTTTCTTGGAAAAAGCCAAAAAAACACTTGACAAACGGAGCGTACGTCGCTATAATAAGCGTGTTCTGTTTGAGCCGCCGGTATAGCTCAGTTGGTAGAGCAGCTGATTTGTAATCAGCAGGTCGGGGGTTCGAGTCCGTCTACCGGCTCCAATCAGAGACAGTCTTGGATCTTGGACAGGTTTCAAACAGCAACTGAATATGGGGGAGTTCCCGAGTGGCCAAAGGGGACAGACTGTAAATCTGCTGCGTATCGCTTCGATGGTTCGAATCCGTCCTCCCCCACCAAGTGTTGCGGTTTAAATGACGCCGCACCGAAAAGCCTTGAGAAATCAAGGCTTTTCGCATTTTTCACCCCTATTTTTTAAGTTGCAATTTCATAGATGCCAACGACATATAAGGTGGATTTGAACCACCGAAACAAAAAATGGAAATAATTAAAAATTTTATTTGACTAAGTATTCCCTTTTTTGCTTTTTGAAATTATAATATAAGTTAAGATATTATTGCTTAAACTTGAAGGGAATTATCATGACAAATCAAAAGAATTACAAAAAAACACTAATAGCATGTTATCTTGGTTTTGTTACACAAGCTATATCTGCTAATTTTGCGCCGCTCTTGTTTTTAACATTCATAAGCACTTACGGAATTACACTTGAAAAGATTGCGATCATTCCGTTGGTATTCTATTTAACGCAATTGCTTATCGATCTTGCGGCCATCAAATTTGCTGACAAAATCGGATATCGCACCTGCGTTGTCGCATCCCAAGTGTTGTCAGCTGTAGGTCTTGTTTTAATGGCAATCCTGCCGGAAATAATGCCTGTACCCTTTATCGGTATTCTGATTTCGGTAGTGCTTTATGCCATGGGAAGCGGACTTATTGAGGTTTTGGTAAGTCCTATTGTGGAAGCCTGTCCTTTTGAAAATAAGGACGGAATGATGAGTTTGTTGCATTCCTTCTTTTGCTGGGGTTCAATGGGGGTCATCTTGGGTTCTACGCTCTTTTTTGCTATATTTGGTATAGAAAATTGGAAGATACTTACTTTTGTTTGGGCATTGGTGCCGCTATATAACACATTTAACTTTATCAACTGTCCTATCGAGAGATTGGTTGAGGACGGCAAGAGTATGGGCGTTAGCAAGCTGCTGAAAACGCCAATCTTCTGGTTGATGATAATACTTATGGTGTGCTCGGGAGCATCAGAAGCAACTATGACTCAATGGGCATCGGCATTTACCGAATCCGCTATCGGCGTATCCAAAACGATTGGTGATTTGGCTGGTCCGTGTTTATTTGCAATGTTTATGGGTATATCCCGTATGTTGTACGGAAAGTTCAGCGAAAAACTTGAGTTAACCAAGGTTATGCTTGTTTGCGGAATTATGTGCGCCGGTTGCTATTTGTTAGCTTCCCTGTCAAAATTGCCAATTCTCGGACTTGCGGGTTGCGCACTTTGCGGTTTAGCTGTCGGCATTATGTGGCCGGGATCTATCAGCATATCCTCGCAGAAATGTCCAAGAGGCGGTACAGCGATGTTCGCACTTTTAGCTTTAGCCGGAGACTTGGGTGCTGCGGTAAGTCCTACAATGGTGGGCAGCCTTTCCGAAATGGCAGGCGGCAATCTGAAAATAGGATTGCTTGTAGCTACACTATTTCCTATAATATTGGTTGTTGGATTAATTGTTTTAAGAAGCATGAAAAAATATCAAATTAGGGATGAAAGTGCCCAATTTTAAGTTGGCAGCATAATAGTTCGTAACAGCCAAACAAACCAGACCTTTGGGTCTGGTTTGTTTCTTTAGCACGGGTATTTAAAGTGTGGGTTCGAAAGGCCGGTCCAAGCAACAGTCCGGTGGGTTATTTGCCCAGTGGTGGCTTTTCCGCAGAAAGCGGTTCTATTCTCCACTGCCTTTAAAGAAACTTGCAAGCATAAAGATCGAAGCCGTTGCCAACGAGGTCATTCTGGGCGTTGCAGGCATCAGCATCAGCAGATGAATCACATAGTATAGCAATGTAAAAGAGACACATCTGGGGTGTGTCTCTTTTACATCCTCAAATCTCCTCTTTCCCCCGCTCCAACAAGGCGAAATAGTTTGTCAAAAACTCCAGATATGTACCGCAAAGCCGTGATAGCGGTTTTTGACCGTTTCGAAAAACATATGTGGAACGGAACACCTCAGGGATTGTTGGAATTACCGCCACATCGGTTCCGTACAAACTGCTCCATGCTTTTTCCGGACCAATGGTAACCGCCATGCCCGCCTCCACATACTTCAGCAAGCAATGCAAATCCCCACAGGTAATGGATATCTGAGGCTCGAAACCAGCCTGCTGACAGCATAGGACCGTCTGCCTCCACAAGTAGGAATCCCGGGAGGCCACAGCAAACTCTTCCTTTGCAAGATTCTCAAAGCGAATCCCGGTTTCCTTTGCATAAGGGTGCTCTGCGCAGGTCACAAGCACCAACCGTTCGGTAATCAGCTGCGTACCGCAGGAAAACTCCTCCGACGGCGGCTGTCCGGCAATGCACAGATCATAATCCTCTGAAACATCCGGCTCATAAAAAATACGGAAACTCACATTGGGATACTGCTTTTTAAAGGAAGCCATACAGTTCACCACATTTTCCCGATGCTGGCGAACCAGTATTTTTAACTCTCCTCCCAGAGGAGCATCGCCCCGACTAATCTCGTGGACCGCACGATCCAACAGTCCCAGCGATTCATTGATCGCATGGTAAAAAGCCTTCCCCTCGTCGGTTAGTGTCAGCTTATTCTTGTACCTGTCAAAAAGATCCCTTCCCAGTTCCTTTTCCAGTCTGGATATTGTTTTTGACATAGCAGATTGGGGAATGAAATGATGTTTTGCGGCATGGGAAATATTCAGCGTTTTTGCCACAGTGAGAAAATATCTCAATTGTAATAATTCCACGGGACATCCCTCCTTTATTTATATATTACAATATATATTTGTTATATGCAAGAATGTATTTTATGTTATCTTTAATATGCAGTATAATATTAAAAAAATAGAAAGGAAGTAATTCTATGGATCTTTTATCCTTGATCGTATTGGTTGCTGCCATTGCGATCGCCTTTATTTGCAAAGTCAATACCGGCCTTGTGGCCATCGCACTGTCCCTGATCGTTGCACGGATTGCCGGTCTTTCCGACAAATGGCTTTTGAACTCCTTTGACAGCTCCCTGTTTCTGATGCTGTTTGGCGTTATGTACCTGTTCTGCATCGCACAGGAAAACAAAACGCTGGAGCTGCTGGCAAAAAAACTCCTTGCACTGTGCCGCGGCAAGCTGAAGCTGTTTCCTCCGCTTCTGTTCCTGATCTCCGCCCTGTTGTCCGCCATCGGACCCGGTCCTATTTCCGTCACCGCCCTGATGTCCGTTCTCATTGTCGCTCTGGCCAACGAAACCGGAACAAATCCGGTAAAGTTGCTGCCCTTTGGCGCTCTGGGCGCTTTTGCAGGCGGCTTGTCACCCATTACCCCCTCCGGAATCGTTGCAAATTCCGTAGCAACGGAAAGCGGCATTTCCGGATTGGCTGTTCCTCTCTTCTGGCAGATGGCTCTGGTGACCAGCCTGTATGCAGCTATTTTGTATTTTGTCTTCAAGTGGCACCGTCAAAAAGATGCTGTTTCCCAGAGTGAGACCAACGCGCCCATTCCGGCCTTCTCCTGGAAGCAGTGGCTGACCTTGGCCGGTATTCTGGCGGTAGCGCTTGTTTCCACCGTCTGGGGCGTAAATGTGGGCTTGGCTGCTTTCGCCGTAGCTGTCGTACTTACCGTCTGCCGGGCTGCCGACGAAACTGCCGCATTTAAGAAAGTGCCCTGGGGCACACTGGTCATGATTACCGGTGTCGGCATTCTTATTTCTCTGGTTACCGAACTGAAGGGCATTGAATTGCTGTCCCAAGGGCTTTCCTCTCTAATGAACAGTTTTACTGCCGCACCTCTTATGTCTCTGTTGGGCGGTGTCATGTCCTGGTTCTCTTCTGCCTCCGGCGTGGTTATGCC
>JAGBTV010000092.1 GCA_017631155.1 Oscillospiraceae bacterium
ATTGGTGTTTTTGCGGACACCGCAGGAGCGGTGTCCCTACAAAAAATCATTTTGAGGCAGCCCCTTTTCCGCCGAATGGATAGCTTTCAAATTCCCGTTTGTCGGGCAGTTGCCCACCCCAGTTTGTCATTTCGAGCGAACGCAGTGAGTCGAGAAATCTACACACTTTCGATACTATTTTCCATAATTTCAGCGAAAAGATCCCTCGATTCCGCTTCGCGAAATTATGGTATGCTTGCCACCGGCAAGCATCCTATCCAAAATCGCTTCGCTATGCTCGGGATGACAGCTTGGGTGGTAATTGGAAACTGCCCGAGAAATGGCAATTTATTGGGCAGGTTTGGCCATGGCGATGCGGCCTAAGACCTTGGCGAAAATATCCCAAAAGCTGAGCCTTGTGACAGCAGACTCCGCCACCATAGGCACCTGAGCCAAGGTATGCTCCCCGGATTTTACCGTGAGGGTTCCCAGCCGCTGCCCTTCGCTGATGGGCGCAGTCACTTCTTCCTCCAAGGTAACCTCTGTGGTGATGCTGCTTTGTATGGATTTGTCGATGAGAAGCTCCAGCTGCTGCGCCGGCACAGCCTTCACATAGTCTACCGCTCCCAGCTTCACCCGGACGGCATTTTCTGCCGGCAGCTGCGGCTTTGCCAAGCAGAAAGTTGCAAAGCCGTAGTCTAACAGCTGCTTGCAGCTGTTAAACCGATCCTGAGAGGTTTCTGCCCCCATGACCACCGCGATAAGCCCCAAGCCGTCCCGCTGGGCCGTTGCCGACAGGCAATATCCGGCAGCGGAAGTAAATCCGGTCTTCAATCCCGTTGCCCCGGGGTAAAACCGCACCAGCTTGTTGGTATTGGCAAGACCGAAGCTGCCGTCCCGGACGGTATCCATCCAAATGGTGGTAAACTTTTGGATATCCGGGTGATTTTTCATCAGCTCCCGGGACATGATGGCAATATCGTAGGCGGAGGTCAGGTGGGAAGCCGCATCTTCCCCGTCATCCAGGCCGGTACAGTTGACGAAGTGGGTATCCTCCATCCCCAACTGAGCCGCACGGGCGTTCATTTTCTCCACAAAGGCCGCCTCCGACCCGGCAATAAATTCCGCCATGGCGCAGGCGCAGTCGTTGGCGGAGCTGACGGCTATGGATTTTACCATATCGGAAACAGACATGGTTTCCCCCACCTTCAGATAAATCTGACTGCCCCCCTTGGCCGCGGCAGTTTCCGAGGCGGTGACGGTGTCATCCCAGCGGATCGCGCCGGAATCAATGGCCTCCATAATCAGCAGCAGCGTCATGACCTTGGTGACGCTGGCAGGCGGCAGCTTTTCATGGGCGTTATTCTCATAGATCACCGTGCCTGTGGAAATATCCATCAGCAGGGCGCTTTTCCCCGCTACCTGCAAGGCCGTGGCCTGCACCGGAACAGAAAGCATCCCAAAAAGCAGCGCCATGGCCAATAAGATTCCCAACCGTTTCATATCTGACCCCTCCGTTACTTAAGTGGTACAGACTATGAACCTTGTCCGGGGATTATGCCAATTCCCGTTGCAGGCAGCCGATGGCTGCAAATTGACAATTGAAAATTGACAATGGACAATTAAGGAGTCGCCAAAGGCGACATTTTTAAAATCATTTCCGAAGGAAATACCACAATTATCAATTATCCATTATCCATTGTCAATTCGTGCGTCAGCTCGCGAAATGGCAATTTGTTGATACATTAGGGCGCGAAAAAGGACTGCCGAAAGGCGGGGGTTCATAAGACAGTATCCGCTTCAAAATCAATCTTTTTATCCAATACTGCACAAAAACGCTATGGTAGGCGTCAGCCTTACCATAGCGTTTTTTCTTGTCTAGGGCTAAAAATCTTCGCTTTTGAAGTGCTTCGCAGTTTTGCCCCTTGGATTTTTGCCTTTAACAAAGAATAGCCATGCAGAAATACTTTGTGTATTTCAAGGGGATATTCTGAAGTTACAGGGAAAAAGACTGGGGCAAAACCGGATAATGTCTTATGAATCCCCGCCTAAGTCCTTTTATTTCATAAACTTATCGATGGCGGTGCAGAGCTCCTCGATAGCGGTCTCGTCGCCGGCGGTGACAGCATCCACCATACAGTGGCGCATATGATCCTGCAAAATCACCTTGCCGGTGTTATCGATGGCACTGCGGACAGCCGCCAGCTGCACCAGCACCTCAGAGCAATCCTGCCCCGCCTCCACCATCCGCTTCACCTTTTCCAGATGGCCGATGGCCCGAGCCAGGCGGTTAATCACCGCTTTCTGATTCTCATGGACATGGCCGTGGCTGTGGGAAAGACCGTATCCATGCATATAGGCATGTTCCTGATTTTCTGCCATGTCGCACACCTCGTTTCTGCTTTTTCTGCATTATACCCCAAAAAGCCCCAGTCCGCAAGCCCATAGGGGGGATATTTTTGAAAATGTTTTGACGGACAGGGCGGTATCTGCTATAATAACTCCAAATGATCCTTTCAGGAGGAAAGTCCTATGAGAATGCGGAAAATGAAGAATTTAGAACCCCGGATGGAAAAGTGCGCCGCCCTGCGGATCGCAGAGCCTGCCGCCCAAAAGGGTGCTTGGCGCAGCTTAAAGCCCGATGCCACCGCCCTGTGGGTGGAGGTTGGCTGCGGCAAGGGCAAGTTTACTGCCGAGACTGCCCAGGCGAATCCCGATGTGCTGCTGATTGCCGTGGAGCGCTGCCGGGAGGCTATGGTAGTAGCCATGGAAAAGGCCAAGGAAATGGGTCTTACCAATGTATTTTACATCGACATGGATGTTGCGAATATTGAAGAAATTTTCGCCACTGAGGAAATTGACCGGCTGTTCATTAACTTCCCCGACCCCTGGCCCAGAAAGAAAAATGCCAAGCGGCGGCTGACCCATCGGGGTTTCCTGGACAAGTACTGCCGGGTTGTCAAAACCGGGGGCGAGTTCCACTACAAGACCGACAACGCCCCCCTCTTCGAGTTCAGCGTGGAAGAGTTTGCCGCCTGCGGCTTGGAGGTCAAAAATTTGACCCGGAATCTCCACGAAAACGGCATTGTGGGCATCATGACCGGCTACGAGGAAAAATTCCACGCTTTGGGCACCCCCATCAACCGCTGTGAAGTGGTGTGCAAGCCCTTCCAGCTGCCCAAGGAAGAAAAAGAGGACAAAGAGTAATTCAAATTTCCGTTTATCGGGGAGTTTACTCCCAAGTTTGTCATTTCGAGCGAACGAAGAGATGCGAGAAATCTACACACTTTCGATACCATTTTCGGTAATTTCAGCGAGAAGATCCCTCGATTCCGCTTCGCGAAATTATGGTATGCTTGCCACCGGCAAGCATCCTATCCAAAATCGCTTCGCTATACTCGGGATGACAAGGTTTTTGTAAATTTGTAACTGCCCGATAAATGGCAATTTAAAAATGAGGAACGAAACCTATGAACTACTATCACGCAGGACAATGTGATATTGCGGTGATTGGCGCAGGACATGCGGGCATTGAAGCAGCTTTGGCTGCTGCCCGGCTGGGCCTGCACACCATTTTGTTTACCATTAACCTGGATGCCGTGGGCAATATGCCCTGCAACCCCGCCATTGGCGGCACAGGAAAGGGTCATATTGTCCGGGAAATCGATGCGCTGGGCGGCGAAATGGGACTGGCGGCAGACAAGGCCTGCATCCAGTACCGGATGCTCAACCGGGGCAAGGGCCCGGCTGTCCATTCTCTCCGGGCACAGGCTGACCGGCGGAAATACCAGCAGGTGATGAAGCACACCTTAGAGCAGCAGGAAAACCTGGAGCTGAAGCAGGCCCAGATTACCGAGATTTTGGTAGAAAAGGGCGCTGTCACTGGGGTCGTGACCCAGCTAGGGGCAAAATATGCCGCCAAAGCGGTGATCCTTGCCACCGGCACGTATCTCGACAGCACCTGCATCACCGGCGAAAGTGTCATCTCCTCCGGCCCGGATGGGATGCA
>JAGBTV010000011.1 GCA_017631155.1 Oscillospiraceae bacterium
GTCAAATCAAGATTAGCCATAATATGTACCTCTTTTCATAAAAGTAATACCGCTTTAAAAACGGTATCCTATAATTTGCAATTTTATCATACATTATCCGTAAAAGAAAATCAATAAAAATCTGTGAATTTTATCAGATTTTCTCCACAAGCTTTTTCACAAGCCTTACCCCTTTCCCCAACAAAGTGCCATTTATCGGTGAGTTACAAATTTTAAAAACCTTGTCATCTCGAGTATAGCGAAGCGATTTTGGATAGGATGCTTGCCGGTGGCAAGCATACCATAATTTCGCGAAGCGGAATCGAGGGATCTTTTCGCTGAAATTACCGAAAACTGTATCGAAAATGTGTAGATTTCTCGCATCTCTTCGTTCGCTCGAAATGACAGACTTGGGCGTAAACTGCCCGATAAACAGGAATTGTCACATCATCATCGATTGCATTCAGGATCTTCGAGCCTCTCCCGCTGTTTCCATAAAAAAAGAAGCCACCTTTTGGTGACTTCTTTTTTATGCGTAAGAGTAACCAAACGTAGCAGAATTAGGGTAAGAGTAAGCAAAAGTAATGTACCTGTTCTGTTCGATAAATATATTTTACCGTTATTAAGAGGTTATGTTTATTCCTTCGAAATCACCTCTTGGAACTTATTATAACCTAAATTGTTTGAATTTTCAATGAAATCGCGCAAAGCGCGATGAAATCCGAGCAATGCTCGGATGAAATCTGCTCACGCAGATGAAATTAAATCCACCCATCCGCCGTCGAGGCGGATTTCATCCCCGAAGGGGATTTCATCATCGAAGATGATTTCTCCCACCCGATAGGGTGGATTTAGTTGAAAAGAACCCACACTTGTCGTAGACAAATGTGGGTTCTTTTCTGGAGCGGGTGACGAGGCTCGAACTCGCTACCTCCACCTTGGCAAGGTGGCGCTCTACCGGATGAGCTACACCCGCGAACAAAGGCATTATAGCACATCCTGAGAATTTGTCAACACTTTTTTTGCAATTTTTCTTTGGAATCGGTTTTGTTTGCATCAATTCGCAAGTTGACCGCAAAGAGCCGACAGGTATGTTCCTGCCGGCTTTCTTATGTAGGATCCGTCTCATCTTGAATCGGTTGCACTGTCCCTGTTTCCGGATTTTCCGGCTCCGGCAGGACGCTTTCGGGATAAGCAAAATAATCCCAAACATAGCCATCCATGTCCGCATCCATCCAGGTTCTGAAGCCTCCAAGCTCATTGCAGCGCAATAGGTCTACATGGTAGTACACACCACCCACATCAATCAAATTCCAGAACCAGGGTTCTCCCCTCCGGGTACCGGTAATTACCTGACACCGCAGACCCGATTGTTCGCACATAGCCGCATAGACGGAAGCAAAGGCCTTATTGTCCCCTACGCCGTATTGCAGCAAGGAATACGCCGGGGTTATGGAGGTTTCCAACTGATAGTCATAGCGTTCCACCAAAAAAGCATACAGCAGTGCCGCTTTTTCCATGGTCGGACCTTTGCCGAAAACATACAGTTCCGCAGAGGAAAACACAGAACTGACCTGACTTTGCATCTGACGCAGAGTTTCCCGGCTGTTTTGGTAGGTAAATTTCAGTTCCACCACCCGCTGCTCACCGGTTTCCGGGTAGACCGTGGCAGAAACCTTTGGGGTTTCCATCACTAATTGCGGAAACTCAACAGCATAATCTTCCACCAGCTGTTCAAAGTCTGTCTGCTTGTATTCCTCCCAAAGCAGCACCACTCCGGCCTGGCTGTTGTTAAGAGCCGTTTGGATCAGCTGCCGTACATTTTTGATGCTTTTCGCCTTTTGAATTTTTCGGATCTCCGTCCGGTCATGGATATAAGAAATGCTCACCGCCACCGCACTTTGACCGCTGCTGGTACCTTTCTCAAAGGTGATTTTTTCCACCGCATAGGCTGTGATAGGATCGTAGGTCTTGACCCACCAAATAGCTTTTCGCATATCCTGATCCAGCTTGGTCTGGTCATACTCCGCAAAGGAAATAACCTGGCTCTTGATCCCCTCATTGGTAAGGCTGACCAAGGCCTGACACAGTTGGTCATAATTCGTTACGCTGATATTTTGGGATTCCATCTGATTCGACTGAGCATCGTGGGCTTCTACGCTGTGATAATGCCCGACACGAATTCCGGAGCAGCCGCTGAGCAGCAGGGCAAACATTATTATCATCAAAAGCCACCGTTTCATTGCAGCTCCTCCTTCCTTTTTACAAAGAATCTTTTGAATATCGGACAAAGCCCTGTCCCAGCACCTGGTGAGCTTCCTGAACAATGATAAAAGCATCCGGATCAATCCCTACTACCAATGCCTTCAGCTCTGCCAGCTGCTGCCGCTTCACAGTAGTCAGAACTACTTTCATCTCCTGTCGGCTGTAGCCGCCCTCGCCATACAGCAGGGTGGCACCCCGGTTCAGCTGCTGACTGATAGCCTGGATGATCTGCTCATATTTTGGGGACATAATCATAGCGACCTTGGAATAGTCAAAGCTGTAAACCACCGCATCCACGACCCGGCCGCAGATAAACACCGTAATGCCGCTGTAAAGGGACTTTGTGATATCCCGGAAGACAATGCCGGTCAGCGCCACTACCACCAAATCAAAGCACATGGTAATGATACCGATGGGAACATTTTGGTATCTTTTCTTCAGCAGCCGCACCACAATATCCGAACCGCCGGTGGAGCCACCTGCAGACAGCACCACGCCCAGGCCTGCACCGCCCAACACACCGCCGTAAATGGCCGCCATCAGAGGATCCACCTGGACAGGGGGCAGTATGGCAAACAGGTCTATCGTCAACGCAATGGATGCTGTGCCGATCACCGAGCCGATCATGTATTTTCGGTTGATCCGCAGGCCGCCGATCAGCAGCAGGGGCAAATTGACCACAGCGGTCAAAGTACCTACTGTGCTGAATCCGGTCCAATGAACCACGATCATGGCCAGGCCGGAAATGCCGCCTGCATTGGTACCGCTGGGATTCAAAAACAGATTAAATGCCAAACCGTAGAGGCTACAGCCAAAGGCAATTCTTAAGGCCCACCAAATAAAGGCCACGGTTTTTTTCATAGTTTTATACCTCAAAACTGATCTGTTTATCGGGGGAATCTTCTTCCTTCAAAAGTGCGCCCGCTGTGGGCAGAGTTCTGGTGCGGTAGCGGCTCAAGTTCACAATGCCGCTTTTGGCTGCGGTGGTTACAAAGCTGATCGCCGCTTTTTTCTTCAGGGACACCACACTGACACCCTGGGTGTTCCGGGTGGTCTTGGGCAGAAGCTGTGCTGTGGAGAACACCGCCGCCCGTCCGTCGGTGGTATAGACCGCCACCGGCTCGTCGGCTGTCAAAACCATAGCCGTCTTTAAGGGGCTCTTGTCACAGTAGGCACCGGTAAGCTTCTTTCGGTTGGTCTTGGTCTCATAGGCGGAAAGAGGTACCTTGGCCGCCTTGCCGTTCTCGAAGAAGAACAGCACATGACCCTTATAATCTCCGGCCAGCAGCACCTGCACCACACTTTCGCCAGGCTCAAAGCCAAGCTTCTGAGGCAGATAGTCACCCAGCAGAGAGGCCTTGCCGTCTTCAAAGTCAGAAAGACGGGATTTATAGCACTGATACTGGTTGGTAAATACCAAAAGCTCTGCCCGGTTGGTGGTCTCCACCGAGAAGTCCAGGCTGTCGCCCTCTTTAAATTTCTGCTCACCGGACATCCGCAGGCTTTGGGCGGTGATCTTCTTCAGATACCCTTCCTTGGAAACAAACAAGGTCACAGGATAGTCCGGGATATCCTCCGCCTCATCCTCCGCATCCAGCTCTTCGGTGGCGTAGAGAATTTCGGTCTTGCGCTCCTTGCCAAACTTCTTGCTGACCTCTTCCAGCTCGCCGATAATCACATTTTGCAGTTTTACAGCGCTCTTCAAGGTGGCATTCAGATCGGCGATCTCCTTTTCCAGCTGGGAGATAGCCTTGGTCTGCTTCAGAATATATTCTTTGTTAATATTGCGAAGTTTAATCTCCGCCACATAATTTGCCTGCACTTCGTCAATGCCGAAGCCAATCATCAAATTGGGGATGACCTCGCTTTCCAGCTCCGTCTCCCGGATGATCCGGATAGCCTTGTCAATATCCAGCAGGATCCGCTCCAAGCCCTTCAGCAGATGAAGCCGTTCTTCCTTCTTTTGAACCTGGAAGAAGATCCGGCGCTTGACACAGTCGGTACGCCAGGCCGTCCACTCCTCCAAAATCTCGCCCACGCCCAAAACCTTAGGCATACCGGCAATGAGGATGTTGAAGTTACAAGAGAAGCTATCCTGCAAGGAGGTCAGTCGCATCAGCTTCTGCATCAGCTTTTCCGGCTCTGCGCCTCTTCTCAGATCGATGGTGATCTTCAGACCGCCAAGATCCGTTTCATCCCGGATATCCGCCACCTCTTTGATCTTGCCTACTTTGTTCAGCTCCACGATCTTGTCAATGACCGCCTCAGTGGTGGTGGTATAGGGGATCTCATAGATCTCGATGCAGTTTCCTTCCTTCACATAGCGCCATTTTGCCCGAAGCTTGAAGCTGCCGCGACCGGTCTGATAGATTTCCCGGGTGGTCGCTTCATCAAACAGAAGCTGTCCGCCGGTGGAAAAATCCGGGCCGGGGAGTGTCTCCAAAATGTCATGCTCCGGGTTTCGCATCAGGGCGATGGTGGTATCACAGATCTCTTTGAGGTTGAAAGAGCAGATGTTGGAGGCCATACCGACGGCAATGCCCTGGTTGGCAGATACCAGTACATTGGGGAAGGTGGTGGGGAGCAAGCTGGGCTCTTTCATGGTAGCATCGTAGTTATCTACCATGTCTACGGTATCCAAGTCAATATCCCGGAATAGCTCGGCACTGATGCCGTCCAGCTTGGCTTCCGTATAACGGGAGGCTGCGTAAGCCATATCCCGGGAGTATACCTTACCAAAGTTACCCTTGGAATCTACAAAAGGATGCAGCAAGCTTTCGTTGCCCTTGGCCAAGCGCACCATGGTTTCATAAATCGCCGCATCGCCATGGGGATTTAAGCGCATGGTCTGACCCACGATGTTGGCAGACTTGGTCCGTCCGCCGGAAAGCAGCCCCATTTTGTACATGGTGTACAGGAGCTTCCGGTGGGAAGGCTTAAAGCCGTCGATCTCCGGGATAGCCCGGGATACGATAACCGACATAGCATAGGGCATATAGTTGACTTCCAGGGTCTCGGTAACAGGCTGCTCTGTGGTAGAACCAACCAACCCCACCACACCACTGGTGTCGATCTTCTTTTTCTGTTCCTGTTCTTTCTTCTTCCGTGCCATATGTGCACTCCTTTTATCGTAATGCCCTCCCCTTTGGGGAGGGTGCCCCGCTAGGGGCGGGAGAGGTTCTGCCCTCCCCTTTGGGGAGGGTGCCCCGCTAGGGGCGGGAGAGGTCTCCCAGCCTCTGCGCAACTGTCATATCAATCATTTGGCACACACCACGCAAATTACGCAGTACATCTAAATTTGAAAACCGCAAAACCATGATCCCAATACGATTCAAATATGCAGCTCGCATAGCATCATAATTCTGTTCTTTCGGTTCATAATGTTGAGATCCATCCAATTCCACTGCCAACTTAGCCGCCGCACAATAGAAATCTAAAATATAGTTTCCAACTGTCACTTGCCTGCGAAATCGTTGTGGGTAATTGTGCAAATACTCATACCACAAACGCCGTTCCTCTTTGGTCATATTCCTCCACAGGGTTTGTGCGCGCGTCGTCAATTTGCGATTATGCTGCATGATGCCGCCTCATCTCAACTTTTTCCTAATTTAAAATGCCGTTTTACCTCTTCCGTCACGGCTACGCCGTGCCACCTTCCCCAAAGGGGAAGGCTTTACGAAATATCCGCCATTTCCAGATATTTCGCACCGTTTTCGGCAATAAAATTCTTACGGTCGTTGAGGGCATCGCCCAACAGTACATCAAAATAGTAGCTGGTGCGCTCGGCATCTTCCGGCATGACCTTGATGAGTCGACGGGTCTCGGGGTTCATGGTGGTCATCCACATCATTTCCGGGTCGTTCTCACCCAAACCTTTGGATCGCTGCAAGGTGACCTTCTTGCCTTCCAGCTCCTTAAGGATCTGCGCCTTTTCCTGCTCGTTGTAGGCAAACCAGGTCTTGTCCTTGTAGGTGATCTCAAACAGGGGCGATTCCGCGATATACACATAGCCATCCCGGATCAGGGTGGGACACAGCCGGTAAAGCATGGTAAGGATCAAGGTGCGGATCTGGAAGCCGTCCACGTCAGCGTCGGTACAGATAACCACCTTGTTCCACCGGAGGTTTTCAATATCAAAGCTAGAAAGCTCCTTGGCTTTCTTTCCCTGAACTTCCACACCGCAGCCCAAGACCTTAATCAGATCTGTAATAATGGGGCTGGCAAAGATCTTGTTGTAGTCCGCTTTCAGACAGTTGAGGATCTTACCGCGAACAGGCATAATGCCCTGGAACTCCGCATCCCGGGAGAGCTTGACGCTGCCCAACGCGGAGTCACCCTCCACGATGTAAAGCTCTCGCTTATCCACATCCTTACTGCGGCAGTCTACAAATTTCTGCACCCGGTTGGCAATATCCAGCTTGGTGGAAAGCTGCTTTTTTATGCTGGTGCGGGTCTTTTCGGCAGACTCTCTGGCCCGCTTGTTTACCAAAATCTGCTCTGCCGCCCGGTCAGCCTCCTGCTTGTTCTCAATGAACCAAACCTGCAGCTGCTCTTTGAAGAAGGCGGTCATGGCCTCCTGGGTAAACTTGGAGTTGACGGACTTCTTTGTTTGGTTTTCAAAGCAACCGATAGTGGAGAAACAGTTGGTCACCAGCACCAGGCTGTCCTGAATATCCTGATAGAGGATCTTGTTTTCGTTCTTGGTATATTTGTTGTTATCCCGGAGGTACTTGTCAAAGGCCGCAGTAAAGCCCAGGCGCACCGCCCGGTCGGGGCTGCCGCCGTATTCCAGCCAGGAGGAGTTGTGATAATATTCCACATGACTGACCTGCTTGGAAAAACAGAAGGAACAGGTGATCTTCAGCTTCATCTCCGGGCGGTTTTCCGCATCCCGGCCACGACGCTCGGTCTCCCAGTAAACCGGCATGGTAAAGGCATTGTCCCCTACCATTTCCTCAATATACTGCTTGATACCGTCGGCGTAGCAGAACTCTTCTTCCTCAAACTTCCTGCCCACCTGGTTGCGGAACTTGAAGGTGATACCCTTGTTCACCACCGCCTGTCGGCGCAGCACATCCCGATAGTATTCCACGGGGATGTTGATATCGGTAAATACCTGCTTGTCCGGCTTCCAGTGGAACCGGGAGCCGGTCTTTCTGCCCCGGTCGGTAGGCTCTTTTTTCAGGCCGCCCTTGTTGCGACCCTTGGCAAAATGCAGATCATAGCGGAAGCCATCCCGCCAAACAGTTGCATCAAAGAATTCCGACGCGTACTGGGTGGCGCAGGAGCCAAGGCCGTTGAGACCCAAAGAATACTCGTAGTTCTCGCCGTTTTCCCCATATTTGCCGCCGGCATACATTTCGCAGAATACCAGCTCCCAGTTATAACGCTTTTCTTTTTCATTGTAGTCCACAGGGCAGCCGCGGCCAAAGTCCTCTACCTCGACGCTGAGATCTTCATAGCGGGTCACCAAAATGGTGTCGCCGTGACCTTCTCTTGCTTCGTCGATGGCGTTGGAAAGAATCTCAAACACCGCGTGCTTGCAGCCTTCCAGATCGTCAGAGCCGAAAATAACCGCAGGGCGTTTCCGAACCCGATCCTCGCCCTTGAGCATGGAAATACTGGAGTTTCCGTATTGTTCTGTTTTTTTCGTAGCCATAATATTACCTGCCATACTTATCCATTTTATCTATTTTATTATATCCATTTTCCCCCGTAAAGTCAACAACAGAAACAATATATACCCTTTTTTACCAAAAAGCACCACTATCCGTTGTGGATAGTGGTGCTTTCATGATTTATTCTTCCTCGTCTCCGTCGCCAAACTTGTCCTGCAAATATTTGACCCAAACCCGATGTTTCCATACGCGAA
>JAGBTV010000012.1 GCA_017631155.1 Oscillospiraceae bacterium
CCGGCGCTTTTAGCCGGTTTTTGACGGAAGAGGTTAGAACCTCTCCCACCGCAAGCGGTCCCCCCTCCCCAAAGGGGAGGGCTTTGGCCCTGCCGCAACTGCCCGAGAAATGGCAATTTGCCGACCAGTCAAACAAAACCCGCCCGGAACGAAGCCGTTCCGGGCGGTGATTTAAGGTAAGTATTATTCGATTTCCACCATTTCTTCCTTCAGCTCGCTGCGGCGGATCAGGAAGCGGCGAATGGCAAACAGACCTGCGATACAGGCAACGCAGGCGATGTTGCTCCAAGGGTTGTCGTGGGTCAAAATGACATGGCGGGTGATCGCCACGGTCAGCACCTCCAAAATGTTGGCAGGGGTGGTGTCGATGATCATACGCACAAACTCCAAACCAACCACGATGGTCAGGGCGCTGTGCAGATAGTTATTCACATTGAACACATAGCCGGGGACGGTGCACATCTGGTAGATCTCATACCCAAGGGCAGCCAGCATGACCACAATGGTCAAAACGGCAATACTTAGCTCCACATAATGCAAAATTCTGCGAAAAATGTGTTCTACCCGATGGTCCCGTTTTTGTGTGCGTTTGATTCGCTCCTGCAATTTGGGGTCGAGTTGTTCTTTTGAATGGTTGTGATGATGGTGGTGGCTCACGGCACATCCTCCTCGGTAGTGTATAATGATATTTTACACGAAAATTGGAGAAATTGGAAGCATTTTCTTGCTTATTTTTGAAAATATGCCTGCATTTCTTTTTGGGCATCCTGAAGTTCGCCTCTCAGCTCCCGGGCAGACATCCGCAGTACACCGGAGCGCAGAGAGCTGAGCTGCACCAAACCGTCCGAGGTGGCAACCCGAATGTTGTAGTTGCTGCCGATCTCGTGAACCAGGGCTTCCATGTAAGCATCTCCGGTCTCATTTTCCTTGGTGTAGACCACCTGAATGTTGTGAAACTGCACCTTTTCTCCCGGATTGCCTTTGACCTTGTAGCCGTCAAATACCAGAACCACACGGCACTTCTTGAAACCGGCATAGCTGCTGAGCCAGTCACAAAGCTGCCGCCGGGCAGCATCCAAATCATCCTTGGCGATCTTAGCCAGTTCCTCCCAGGCGAAAATGATGTTGTAGCCGTCCACAATGAGATATTGCTGCCGGGGAGGGCGAATGGTGAGGGTCTCTGCCGCCGGGCGGTTTTCCGGAGCATGGTAAAGCCGGGTTTTCTGAGGGCCAAACTCCCGGAGCATAATGGCTTCCAGCGCCTTGTCTTCCAACTGCAGATTCCGGGTAATCAGCTGAGGCTCCGGCTTGGCAGGCAGACCGCTTTCCAGGTGCATATACTCTTTTACCTGATTCCACTTCACATGGAAGCCTGCGCCGTGGGCGCAGAATACCGAGTCCGGAGTATTTTCCAGGTCTGCTTCCGGGTCGTAGCCTATGGCTTCCAGCACCGCTTCTGTGTTATGACAGGGGGCGTAACCATTCATGGCAACCTGCAGCCGTCCCCGTCCCTGGGTGTAGGCCGCTACCTGCTGGGCATAATCTCCCAGCTCTGATGCCGGGACTGTGCCACTTAAAACCGAGAAGCCGCCCATAGGCTCCGGGGAATCAAAATCGCCCCCCATGCCACGGATATCCGTAATGGCTCTGCCAATGCTCTCCGTGGGAACAGTGAGCTGGAACCGATACCAGGGCTCCAACAGGGTAGACTCCGCCTGCATCAGACCCTGCCGGATGGCCCGGTAGGTAGCCTGCCGCATGTCACCGCCTTCGGTATGCTTTAAATGAGCCTTGCCAACCAAAAGCGTGATCTTCATATCCGTGATAGGCCCGCCGGTGAGGACGCCCCGGTGAACTTTTTCCGACATATGGGAGAGGATCAGCTTCTGATAGACCATATCCAGCACATCTGTCGGACATACCGTATCAAACACCAAACCGCTGCCACGGGGGAGTGGTTCCAGCAATACATGCACTTCTGCGTAGTGGCGCAAAGGCTCAAAGTGACCAACACCTTCTACAGTGTTAGAAATCGTTTCTTTATAGAAGATCCGCTGGTCTGCCAAGGTGATATCCAGATCAAACCGCTCTTTCACAAGGCTTTGAAACACTTCCAGCTGCACCTTGCCCATGATCTGCACATGGATCTGACTGCCTTCCCACAAAATGTGCAGCTGAGGATCTTCTTCCTCCAACAGTCGCAGCTTAGGCAGTACCGTCAATGGGTCTTTACCCTGCGGGAGCTTCACCCGGTAGGTCATGACAGGCTCCAAAACCGGCGCAGCCGCCCCCAGGGCAACCCCAAGACCTTGCCCGGCATAGGTGGCGGTCAGACCGGTAACTGCCACAGTCTGACCGGGTAAAACTGTTTGTACCGGGGTGAATTTCTCCCCGGAGTATCGTCGCAGCTGCAATGGCTTTTCTTCCAAAGTTTCCTCTTTTTGGTTTACATAACACAAAGAAGCCCGAACTTCCAGCTTGCCGCCGGTGATCTTCAGCCAAGTCAGCCGGTTGCCCTGCGGGTCTCGAGAGATCTTGTATACCCGTGCGCCAAACCTGGGGGAAACCTGGGGATGGGGGGCATAGCGATCCAAAACAG
>JAGBTV010000093.1 GCA_017631155.1 Oscillospiraceae bacterium
CACCCAAGCTGTCATCCCGAGCGTAGTCGAGGGATCTTTTCGCTGAAATTATGGAAAATAGTATCGAAAGTGTGTAGATTTCTCGACTCACTGCGTTCGCTCGAAATGACAAACTGGGGTGGGCAACTGCCCGACAAACGGAAATTTGACGAGACAAGGGATAGAATCATAAAACGGGTGAGAAACTCACCCGTTTGTCTATGTCATTTTTCCAAATATGCCTTAATGGCCGCAAGGGAGGCATCGCTGATGACGTGTTCGATTTTGCAGGCATCTTCCACCGCGGTGGCTTCCTCTACACCCAGCTTCATCAGGAACCGGGATACGATGGTGTGCCGTTCAAAAACCTTCCGGGCAACATTCAAACCGCTGTCGGTAAGCTGCAGGAAACCGTCGTCATCCACAGTTACATAGCCGCCCTGTTTTAACAGACCCATGGCGCGGCTGATGCTGGGCTTGGAGTATCCCATATGCTCTGCCACATCAATACTGCGCACAGGTTGCGTCTGAGATAACAAATATATAGTTTCCAAATACATCTCTGCGGATTCGTGCAAGGCCATGTCATTTCCTCCGTTAGCTGATTACAATCAATATACCATATTCCCATGGGTTTTGCAAGGGGGAAGGGAAATGCACAAATTTTCCAAAAAAATACTTGACAAATCTTCCTGGAAACGGTATCATGTAGCCATGGTTAGCCTAGGCTAATCGTATTTTTGATCCGGCAGTTAGCCTTCCCTAACTGCGGAGAAAATCGGGTGATATTCATGACACTGGCACAGGCGCAGGAAGGAAAAGAATATATCATTCACAGCATCCAAACCGAGGATGAGGAGTTGGAATCTTTCCTGTTCTCCCTGGGGTGCTACAGCGGTGAACCCATCACCGTAGTATCCCGCAGACGGGGCAGTTGCACAATCTCGATCAAGGATGGCAGATACAGTATCGACAAGGCGCTTGCCGAGGCCATCGAGATTCTGTGATTTTTCTGAGCCGACAGACAGTGTTTTTTATTTCTTTGCCAGTTAGCCGTAGGTAACTGGATTCAGGAGGCAAAACTATGAGAATTGCTTTTGCGGGCAATCCCAACAGCGGTAAGACCACCATGTATAATGCCCTCACTGGCCGTAACGAAAAGGTGGGCAACTGGGCAGGTGTCACCGTGGACAGGAAAGAAGCCCCCATCAAAAAAGCCTATACAGAGGGAGCGGAGCTGATGGCGGTGGATCTGCCCGGTGCTTACTCCATGTCCCCCTTTACGGCAGAGGAGAGCGTTACCAGTACTTATATCCAAAACGAAAAGCCCGATGCCATTATCAACATCGTGGATGCCACCAACTTAAGCCGCAGTCTGTTTTTCACCACCCAGCTTTTGGAGTTGGGAATCCCTGTGGTGGTGGCGCTGAATAAGGCAGATATCAATAAGAAAAAGAAAACTGTCATCGATGTGAATGCCCTGTCCATGAAGCTGGGTTGCACCGTGGTGGAGACGGTTTCCACCGACAGTAATCATGGGGACTTAAGCCAGTTGGTGAAAGCCGCTTTGGCGGCGGTGGGTCGGGAGCAAACAGCCCCCTATGCCCAGGGTGACATTGATTTGACCAGTAAGGCGGCGGTGAAGGAAGCTGACCGGAAGCGCTATGCCTTCGTCAACAGCATCGTAAAAGAGGTGGAGACCCGGAAAACCTTTACCAAAGATAAAAACTTTCAGGACAAGATCGATGCGGTGCTGACCCATCCTTTGGCAGGTCTGCCCATCTTTGCGGTGGTAATGTTTTTGGTGTTCCAGATCTCCCAGGCTTGGCTGGGCGTGTGGATCGCAGAGGGCTATACCTTTGCCAATGGCTTTACCATCCCGGGTCTTGTAACTTTGATCGATATGTTCAAAGACTGGGTAGCCGGTCTTTTGGTAAATGCCAATGCCAACGACTTCCTTTCCGCCCTGCTGGTGGAGGGCATCATCGGTGGTGTCAGTGCGGTGGTGGGCTTCCTGCCCCTGGTGATGGTGATGTATTTCCTCATCGCCCTGCTGGAAGACTGCGGCTATATGGCCCGGGCTACGGTGGTGCTGGATCCCATTTTCAAGAAGGTGGGTCTTTCCGGTAAGTCCGTGATCCCCTTTGTGGTGGGCACCGGCTGCGCCATTCCCGGTGTTATGGCGGCTCGTACCATCCGCAATGAACGGGAGCGTAACGCTACCGCTATGCTGGCGCCTTTTATGCCCTGCGGTGCAAAGCTGCCGGTGATCGCTTTGTTTGCCGGTGCCTTCTTTGGGGATGCTTCCTGGGTGGGTACGCTGATGTACTTTGTGGGCATCGTGCTGATCCTGCTGGGCGCGCTACTGGTGAATAAAATTGCCGGCTATAACGCCCGCAAGTCCTTCTTTATCATGGAGCTGCCGGAATATAAGCTGCCCAGTCTGAAGCGGGCAACCTTAAGCATGCTCAGCCGTGGTTGGTCTTATATCGTCAAGGCCGGCACCATCATTCTGCTGTGTAATGCGGTGGTCTATATCATGCAGTCTTTTAACTGGGACTTCCAGTTGGTGGCAGAGGGTATGGAGCATACCTCCATTTTGGCGTCCATCGCAAACCCGGTGGCAACATTGCTGATTCCTGTGGTAGGCATTACTGCCTGGCAGCTGGCTGCCGCAGCGGTTACCGGCTTTATCGCCAAGGAAAATGTGGTGGGAACCCTGGCGGTCTGCTATGGCTTTGTTGTCAACGAGGAGCTGCAGATCGAAAGCGGCAACGAAGTGGCAACTGTCATGGTAGGCATGACCAAGGTAGCGGCTTTGGCTTATTTGATGTTCAACCTCTTCAGCCCGCCTTGTTTTGCAGCCATCGGCGCGATGAATGCCGAAATTAAGAGCCGTAAATGGTTCTGGGGCGGCATCGTCCTGCAGCTGGCTACCGGCTACAGCATTGGCTTTTTGGTCTATCAGATCGGCACGCTGATTACCACTGGCAGCCTGGGCACAGGTTTCCTGGGTGGACTGATTTTCCTGTTGGCCTTTGCCGCAGTGCTGGTTTCCCTGTGCGTTAGATCGGATAAGAAACTGAAGGCGGAAAAAGCCCTCAGCGGAAAGAGGTAAGATTATGGGCGGCGTAGATATTATCATCATTGCCGTCATTGCGGCAATCATCGGCGTTGCCGGCTGGTGTATTTACAAGTCTAAGAAAAACGGCAAAAAGTGCATCGGCTGCCCCGACAGCTGCGCCTGTTCTGCCGGTAACTGCGCCGGCGGCTGCAGCGGCTGCACCTCTTGCGGCAAATAAACAAAACGGCTGCGTTACACGCAGCCGTTTTTCTATGCCAATTCCCGTTTATCGGGGAGTTTTGGAGGTGTGAAAGCCCTCCCCTTTGGGGAGGGGGGACCGCTTGCGGTGGGAGAGGTTATTACCTCTTCCGTCAAAAAGTGGCTTAAAACGCCACTTTTTGCCACCTTCCCCAGAGGGGAAGGCCTGGCGGCCACGCCGCCGGTTCTGCCGGAACTACACGACAAATGGCAATTTGTTGGTCAAATGTGGGGCAGCTGACGAAGATACGGCAGCAATTCCCCGGCATCCTGTAGTACCAGATGGGGCTTGTCCGGGGATTCGGCCAAGGTCTGCAGGGTGGATTCACCGGACAATACCAAAATGCCGGTGCAGCCTGCGTTCAGACCGGATTTGATGTCGGTATAGATTCGGTCGCCGATCACCGCAGTCTCCTCCGGGGTGCAGCCCAGCTTTGCCATGGCAAGCTGGGGCATCAGGGGACTGGGCTTGCCGATGACGATGGGTTCCCGACCGGTGGCATTTTTGATGCCGTAGCAAACACTGCCGCAGTCCGGTACGCTGCCAAACTCTGTAGGGCAGACCAGATCCGGATTGGTGGCAATGTAGGGAAGATCTTTTTTGGTCAGCAGCAGGAAGCTGACATCATGAAGCTTTTGGAAGGTCAGCTCCGTGTCAAAGCCCATAACTACGCACTCCACCTGATCTAAATCCTGGGTAACGGTAAAGCCTTCGCTTTCCAGCTCCCGGATGAGAGATTTTGTGCCGCAGACATACAGCTTCTTTCCCGGATGATTCTGCTTCAGATAGTAGGCGGTGGCCTGGGAAGAGGTCATGAAATCCTCCCGAGTGGCTTCAATACCCAACCCTGCCAGCTTTTTCACATAATCCTCCACACTTTTGGAGGAATTGTTGGTCATAAACAGATACCGGCCGCCGGCGGCACGGATCTGCTGCAGCAGTTCTTTGGAAAAGTCATACAGCCGGCTGCCTAAGTACAAAGTGCCATCCATATCAAACAGATACAGTTTGGTTTTCTCTACGATGTTCTGCATTTGCGTAACTACCTTTCGCCTTTTTGGAGATATAGTAGAGCATTTTTGGGAAATTGTCAAGAAACGCAAACCGTCCACCGGTTGTGCAAAAAAGTGCTTGACAAAAAGACGGGAATGTGGTTCAATAATCGTAATCTAATAGGAAACCGTCGAAGCGGAGATAACGTTGCTTTTGGCATCCACAGAGAGTCCCTGGTGCTGAGAATGGGGCGAAAAGCGGAGCAGCAAATGGACCGCAGAGGGCAGAAGGAACAGGTTTATACCTTAGTATTTTCTGACGCGTTGCCCCCGTTACCGGGCAGACAGTGTGTTGGCACTGTGAAAGTGGCCGAGTCATCGGCAAGCAAGGTGGTACCGCGGATAAGCATTTATTCGTCCTTGGCAGAATCAGTCTGTCGAGGACATTTTTTTAGCCTGCATGGCGCCCATCAATGAATACAAGGAAGCCTGAGTCTAGCACAGGCTAAGGAGGGAAATTATGAAATTAAACAATGTGGATTTCGAGACCTATTTCCGCAACTATCCCGATATGGATGGTTATTTCGGCCGTTACGGCGGTGTATTTGTGGAGGAAAAGCTGAAAAAGGCCATGGCAGAGATCACCGATGCCTATTTCTCCATCTGTAAGTCCCGGAAGTTCATTGCGGAACTCCGTCGGATCCGTAAGGAATTCCAGGGTCGCCCCACTCCCGTGACCCATTTGGAGCGTCTTTCCGATGCTATGGGCGGTCGGGTGCAGCTGTACGCCAAGCGTGAGGACTTAAACCACAGCGGTGCCCATAAGCTGAACCACTGCATGGGCGAAGCATTGCTTGCTCACTATATGGGTAAAAAGAAAGTCATCGCAGAGACCGGTGCCGGTCAGCACGGTGTGGCGTTGGCTACAGCCGCGGCCTATTTCGGTTTGGAATGTGATATCTACATGGGCAGTGTGGACATTAAGAAGCAGGCACCCAATGTGGCCCGGATGAAGATCCTGGGCGCCAATGTGATCGAGGTCACCCACGGTTTGCAGACCCTGAAAGAAGCGGTAGATGCCGCCTTTGATGCCTATAGCAAGGAATATGAAAATGCCATTTACTGCATCGGTTCCGTGCTGGGCCCCCATCCCTTCCCCATGATGGTCCGGGATTTCCAAAGCGTGGTGGGTATCGAAGCCCGGGAGCAGTTTGTGGAGATGACCGGCAATCTTCCCGATGCCATCGTTGCCTGTGTAGGCGGCGGTTCCAATGCGGCAGGCCTGTTTGCGGGATTCCTCAATGATCCCGTGGATATCTACGGCATCGAGCCTTTGGGCAGAGGCCCCAAGCTGGGCGACCATGCCGCCAGTTTGAAGTACGGTACCGAGGGTATCATGCACGGCTTCAACAGCATCATGCTGAAGGACGAAAACGGCGATCCTGCTCCCGTTTACTCTGTGGCCAGCGGTCTGGACTATCCTTCCTCCGGCCCGGAACATGCTTTCCTCCAGGAGATCGGCAGAGTCAAGTACGATGTGATCGACGATGAGGAGACCATTGATGCCTTCTATAAATTGGCCCGGATGGAGGGTATCATTCCCGCCATTGAGTCTGCCCACGCGGTAGCCTACGGCATGAAGCTGGCCAAGACCATGGGTCACGGCTCTGTTCTCATTAACCTTTCCGGCCGTGGCGATAAGGATATGGACTACATCATCGAAAATTACGGCATTCGATAAAATAAGGAGGCAAACCACTATGAATACCCAGCGTATTTTTGAAAAGATTGAGGAACGCAAGGAAGAACTGTTCCAGCTGCTCAGCAGTTTGGTGCAGATCGATTCGCAGAATTTCTCCACCCACGGCAACGAAAAAGAGATTGCCCAGTATATCCATAAGCTTTGCCAGGATATGGGGCTGGAAAGTGCTATGTATTCTCCCATGGAGCTTCCCGGCTTTGCAGATCATCCTGATTACATCCCGGGACATAATTTGGAGGATCGGTACAATGTAACTGCCGTGTACAAGGGCAAGCAGGATAAAAACACCCTGATGCTGATGGCTCACTCCGATACCGTCCAGTTTGGTGACCTGAAAAACTGGGATCTGCCCCCCACCTCCGGTGCCATCAAAGACGGCAGAATCTACGGCCGTGGCGTAGGTGACGATAAATCCGGTATCGCGGTCATGCTGTTTTTGGCAAAGCTTCTGAAGGAAGAAGGCTTTGAGCCCAAGGAAAATTTGTTACTCAATGCCTATTGCGACGAGGAATACGGTGGCTCTCACGGTGCTTTGGCGGCTGTTTTGCGGGATAAGTGTGAGCGGATCGTGAATATGGATATGATAGAAGATACCTTAATCCATTGCGGTACCGGTGGCGGAGAGCTGAAATACCGTTTCCATTCCGTAAAACCAGCAGATAGCTCCCGGCCTGTGGCCCGGGCCATGAGTACTGTCATGGATGTGCTGGATATCTTTGCAGAAAACCGCCGCCGGGAACTGGAGGCCAATCGCTTCTATGCCGGTACCGATATCCCGGCTTCTTCCATGCGTTACATCGGTGTCCAGGCTGGCCATAACGGTAATGACTTGGGTGTGGGTGAAATCCACTTTGTATTCTATACCGATAAGACCAAGGCTGAAATCGATCCGGAACTGGCGGAGCTGGATAAGATGCTGCAGCAGCGGCTGGAGCCTTTGGGCATGGTCAGCGATGGTTTTGAACCCACCACACGGTTCTTCCACTATGTCTTCTGCGAACCGGATAGCCCGCATATTTTGGACTATCAGGAGGCCGCTATGGAAGCTACCGGAAAGTCTGTTCGGGTGGAGGGTGGCTGCCTGAGCGACCAGTCGGTGATTGCCAAGTACGGAACTATGGAAGCTTTCAGTACCGGTGTCATCCGTGACTTTACCAAAGAGGGCGGCGCCCACCAGCCCAATGAGTGTGTAGAATGCGATAAGCTGGTGGAGTACACCAAAACCATCGCCGCCTACATTCTGAAAGTTTTGCAGTAAGCTGCTCTGTAAGAGAAAAAAGAAAGAGTCTGCTGCCGCATTTGCCTTTGGGCAAAATGCGGCAGCAGTTTTGTATTTCGTAGGGCGGACCCATGAGTCCGCCGAACAGGTTTCGTATTATGCTTGTAGGGACACCCCTCCCGGGGAGCCCCTACGCACCAATACCCACCCCTTCGTAGAGAACGGATTTATCCGTTCTGTACAAGAAAAAGCGGACTACTTGTAATGACACTTTCCCCAGCGCAGCGCGGTTTTGAATGTTTCCACTTCCAAATCGTTGCGAATGCTGATGTAGGCTTCGATAATCTGCCGTTTTTCGTCCGGCAAAGCCTTTGCGATTCTGTAGACTTGTTCCTCTAAGGCAGCGCAGCTTTCGCTAAGTGTCAATAAATCCAAGTCCTCGTACTGGGAAATGTTGGGTAGTTTATACAGGTCAGTTACTTGTGCATCCACATGGCTCATCCCTTTCTGTGAATACCAGTATAACATATTGTGATTAGCTCCACAATATTGCCGCGGATATTTTTTGTCTATAATATTTCCAAAAGGCAGAAAGTTGGTGAAGGCGGTGTTGGATTATAGTCCTATGTGGGAAACTATGCGGCGCAAAGAAATATCGCAATACCGTCTTTTGAATGCCGGAATTGACAATAAAACTTTAGACTCTCTCAAAAAAGGAAATAATATTACACTTTTGACATTGGAAAAAATTTGCACCATCCTGGATTGTACGCCTAATGATGTTGTACGGTTTGTGGCAAATAAATAAGCATTAAAAACCTGCTGCGATAGAAAACTCCTCCCGAAAAATCGGGAGGAGTTTTTTGCACAAATTCCATCGTCCTTACCGTAGGGGGATCAGTAACCGATCAGCACACCGAAAAACAGCACCAAAACAGAAATAACAAACAGGACAAGCTGCAATTTCCAGGTCCATTTCAGCCACTTCCAATATGTGACCTTGGCCATGGAAAGACCGATCAGCAGAACGGGGTTGGTGGGCAGAATCACATCGGTAAAACCATCTGCCATGCAGTAAGTCAGAATCACCAGCTGGGGAGAAATTCCCAAAGCGTTGGTGATGGGCAAAACAATGGGCATCACCAGGAAAATCTTAGCGGAAGCCGAGCCGATGAACAGCTGTAAAAACAAAATCAGAAAATAGATCAGCAGGATGGTAACGAACTTTCCTCTGCCCTCCAGCAGATTCAGCACAAAAACCATCACCGTATCCAAAACATTGCTTTCCACCATCACCAGCTTCACCGAGGAAGCCATGGCGATCATCACCACAGCCGGAAGCATGGCGGCAGCACCCTTCAGGAAACTGACAAGGACGCATCCAAAGCTTCTGCTGACGATACAGCCGGAGATAAGTCCTGAAATCAAGAAGCTTGCCGCCAAAATGGGGATGGCGAAACCGGAAATGGCCCGAATGCAGGCCACGGCCACCAGCAGCACACCCTGAATGGCAAAGAAAACGCAGTAGACCCGGAAAGTTTTTTGGTGGTTTTCCGAAACTTCACCAAAATGTTCAGACAGGGCTTCCCGACGGGCTTGATCTGCAGCATAAGTGGGGGAAACTTCAGGATTCTTTTGGATTTTCTCCAAATAATGAAGCAAAAACCAGCACAAAGCCACATAGATGATCCCGAAAAACACGATTCGCAGCCAGGCACCGGAAGATACGGGGATGCCCGCAAACTGGGCGGCGGTGCCTACAGAGAAGGGGTTGGTGATGGCAGTGGAGAAGCCAAAGCAGGCAGCCAGCAAACAGGCACCAAGACCCATCATGGTGTCCATTTTCATAGACAGCATAAACAAGATAATCAGCGGCAGCAGGGTCACCAACTCTTCAAACATACCAAATAAACTGCCGAAGAGCATAAACAGGAACACGGTGACGCAAATTACCGGGCCGCCCCGGTCCCGTAGCCTGCGCATGATGCTGACCACAAAGGTTTTGGTGCCGCCGGTTTTCTCCAAAATGTTAAAAACGCCGCTCATAACCAGCAAAAAGATGCAGATCATAATGATGGATAAAGCATCCTCAGAGGCAAATACGCGCACCGGGGCGCTGAGAACTTTCCAGAAGGAGATGCCTTCCGTGGAACCTGCCTGATAGGTTTCAGGGATGATATTTCCGGCATCGTCCCGCAAAAATGCGCCTTGGGGAATAAAATAGGAAAGAGAGCCGCTGAGCAGCAGTATGGCCAACAGCACACAAGCCACCATAATAAAGGCCCGGAGGCTGATGCCGGAAGAAGCCTGCTTCTTCTGGGGGGCAACATTCGTTTCGGCTTGGATGATGATCTCCTCCTTCGTGGAATTGTTAAGTAAATTCATCATGCAAGAGCATGGATGTCATATACCAGTCTACGGCAGACCGCTTTTCTTCGGGAACAAAGAACAGAATTTCGGTACCGTTGTACAGCTCAAAGTTCACACCTGCCCCAAAGAGCAGTCTGTAAATGCGCTGCAGCGAGAATTGCAGTGTCACAGGTTCTCCGTCTTTGGTGCCACAGTAGGTAAGACCCTCCCGGGTTAAGGTGCAAGTGCCGTTACCTGCATGCCGGGTCAGTCCCTTGCCGTTACCGGGAAGTCGCAGCTCTACCGGGGAGGTAAGGGCAAAATCCGGGTCAGCGGCAATTTCTTTCCGCAAAAGATCCATCTGCCAGTCATACCACTGGGTCAGATTCTCAAAGGTAAAATCTTCGGTAAAGGCATACCGGCCATCCAGGGAAGTGAGATAACCGCACTTTTCGCAATAGATCTTGTCTTTTTTTGTGGTGATGGTATGCTTTTGGTGACAAACCGGGCAAACTGCCAGGATATTTTCCAAACCTTCCGCCATGCGACGGGAGCGATACTGAATTTCCGGATGCTTTTCCAGCCATGCAAATTCGTTGTACTGCAGCCGCGCTTCCACACCGGCTTTGATCTGCTCCACAGAAAGGGCTTGAATCTGCTCTGCCGTAAACAGAATATCCAATTCTGCTTCCACCACACTGCCCCGGCGGAAGCCTTTGCCCCACTTGGGATCGGCAAAGTAGTCGCCGCCGAATTTTATTGTGTAAACGGGAACGCCGGATTTTTTCAGGAAAGAGTAAGTGCCTGCCTGAATGTCTTCAAACCGACCGGTGGTGGAAAGCCGGGCTTCCGGCATCATGGTGAGGATACCGCCGTTTTTCAGAACCCGGATGCAGTTTTTGGTGCTTTCGGTGTCCAAAGCAAACATACTTTTCGGGAAAGCGCCCAGGGTTGTCAGCAGACGGCGCAAAATATTGTTGTAAAAATAGAGTCTGGCCACCACGAAATTGGGCTTGGTTTTTTTCAGCAAGGAGCCGGCAAAGATAAAGTCGATAAAGGAACCGTGATTACACAAAACCACAGCCGGATTTTCCGGTTTGCCGACTTTGTTGACCGATTTAACCCGCACACCGCAGAGGAAGAAATAAATTCGCAGAAAAAAGTAGAGGATTCTCCATGCAAAACCGTTGACATGGGGAGCTTTGACTGTCTTGGCAGCACTGTGGGCATCTGCATAGCGGTTGAGCTTGGCAAATAAGACATCCCGCTTCCACACCATAACGAGGAGCATCACGATCAGTGCTGCAAAAACGCAGAGGGAAAATGCCCGGTTGGAAACAATGGTCATATAGCCCAGGCCCGCACCTATGCAAATGGAGGGCAAAGAACCCAGCGTGGTTACGGCAATAAACCGACGGTAGCGCATCCCTGTGCTGGCGGCAAAGAAGCAGATCATGCCGTAGGGGATACCGGGGAGAAAATAAAGGATAAAAATGATGAGGGTAAATTTGCTGGACCTGGCGATTTTCTCTATATCCAAATGCAGTTTTTTTACAAAGAAGCTGCGCAGCTTGGTGCGAAAGGATTTGTGCAGCAGGTAGATCGCAGTATTTCCGAGAAACACACCGGCAATGCAGCACAAGACACCTTCTCCGAAACCGAAGGTAAGGCCGGCCAGCATTTGAACCGGCTCTGCAGGCAGGAAGGAGCAGATCACCTGAAGTGCGGCCAGGAAAATGACTGTGACATAATCATGCCAGTCGATGACATCAAACTTTTTTTCCAAGACTTCTTGGGAAAGGTCATAGATAAAAACGCTTTTGATCAGCGCAAGATTATCTCCCGAGAAGACAAACAGAACCAGCAAGGCAACAAAGATAATAATTCCAAGCACGATATACAGGACAGTGGAGTTTTTTTCTTTGAGCTTGGACATATCCGCACCTCCGATTCTAAGCGTTATATAAATTCAATTATACAATAAAATAACAAAAAGTACAATGACAATCTGTAATCCGACAAAAATAAATATAGAGAATAATCTTTTTTGGAAAACATTTGCATTTGCAGTGTAATTTTGTTATGATATTTTTATCAAAAAACGGATACGAGGTGTTTGTATGAGCAACCTGGCAGAAAAAAAGACCCGTCCTTTGCGCTGTGGAGCAGCGGTGATCGTTTTTGCGATATTTGCGCTGCTGGGCACAGTACTGGGCTGCAGCCCGACGTTTTTGAGATTCGGCTATTACCGTGTAAAATTTATTCCCCTTTACCGTTGGGATACCCAGGATTATTTGTACCTGGCTTTTGAAATTTTGCCCATTCTTTTGTTCATGCTGTATGCTTTCGCCTTCTATAAAAGAGACTGTGCAAAAGGCGTCATGGGTCTTGCCTACGGTCTTTTGTCCATCTATCCTCTTTATAATATTTACCGGCTTGTTGAGTCAAATGGCATAACGGCGGAACATCTTTTGACTATGGTATTTGGTTTTGCCTTGCACATTACCTTTACACTGGCTACGATCAGCGTGTTAAGAGGTTCTTCCAAGAGAGTTTCTCTGGTTTTCTCTGTGGTGCTGGGCTTCATTATGCAGTTTATTTCTCTGATTGCCGTGCTTGTTGAGCTGGAATATTATACGAGATATATGCCTGAACTGTGGGTAACCAGTAGAGTCGCGTATATTTTCGGAAAAGTATTCTTCTACATTGCCCTGCTGATCTTTGGTATGGCAAACAGAAACCGGGAAGAGCAGGCGGTACCGCCTGTGGTGATTCAGCCTATGGCATATCCCCAGGCAGCTTCGGCGGTGGCTACAAGACTGTCTGCCGAGGAGGCGCTGAAAATGTTGGCGGAGAAGCGGAACGGTGGAGCCATTACCGAAGAAGAGTACCAGGCACTGTGCGCGGAAATTATCCGCAGCCTTTAATGCTTACATCAAAATCGCCCTATGACCTGCTTGGTCATAGGGCGATTTGCCTATTATTCTTCCTTTATGTACCGGATATATTCGTAGTTGGAATGTTCCTGCACGCGTTTACACATGGTTTCATAGGCGATATCCCGCAATTCTTTCGCGGCATGGTTTCCACTGAGCTCCGGGTTGGGATAAAAGGGGCCGTCGGCATAAGTTACGATTTTCGGCTTTTTAAAAAACCGTCTTTTCTGATAACAATTTGTCAGAACAAACATCGGCTTTTTCTGTTTGGAGAGGTAGCAAAAGGCCTGCTCGTCGAAGGGTCGGATCTTGGTGTAGTAGGGCCAAACATGCGCCTCCGGATAGACGATGACCGCGTTTCCTTCCCGAAGCCTGGTTTCCACGCAGTGTAAAAACTCCTTTTTCTCGGTGAGATTGCTGCCCAGGGGGATCACACCGTAGGCTTGCATACCCAGCCGGAGACCCCGGATGGAAAGTACATGAGGATGGCTGATGATAAAACATTTTTTGGGATAGGTGCCCAGGGGACCGATGTAGGAATCGCTCTGAACTTGGGTGTGATTGCTCACCAGGAAGCAGCCGTCCTTCTTCGCTTGCTTCAGTACTTTGCGGTTGGCAAATTTTTGGTGGTTATATACCTTTTGGAGCATATATACCACCGGGATCATAATGCCGTAGTAGAATAAAAATTCAAATGTCCGAAAGAGCAACCCGGTGCGTATATACCGGTAACCTTCCGCCAAAGGCCTGAGCTTGACATGAAGCCCGGAAAAATCATCGTTCAGCTCATCTTTATAGTAGATAATGTGTTCATCTGTTTTCAAAGCTTTCCATCTCCACATTTCCCGAAAATGTTACAGTTTTCCTATTATAGCATGCAGTTTTTCAAAAAGCAATGGTTCCCGTGCTGCCGGAGGGGCAGCGAATATCCGATGGGGAATGGTTTTTGTTGACAGGAAATTTGAAAAATGGTATAATAAACCATATCATACAAGGGGAGGGGAAATCATGTTTTGTCCTTATTGCGGAACGAAGCTTGTGGAAGGGGCTTCTTTCTGTACATCCTGCGGAAAATCCATGGCTTCTGCATTGGAATTCAAGCAAAGCACGGCCGAACTCCAGGCGCAGCAAGATGCAGTTAGAAACAGAGAAATCAGCACCCTGGAAAATGCAATTTCCTATTTTTCGCGGAGAGCCAATGCGTTTAAGGAATATGATTCTGTTTGTTGCAGTTTGAATTATTATGCCCGCGGTACAAGCAATGCGCTGTTGATATGGGGTAGTATTATTACAGGACTGGCCTTGTTGGTTTTGGTGGCACTCATCAGCGATAATGAATCGGAGTCAATTCCAATTTTGGCTTTTTTGTTTTTGCTGCCCGGTTTAGGCATGCTTCTTGGCGGAATAGGCATGAAAGTAGGTAATCGGCGAAATTATAATTGGGTCAAAAACCAATATGCAGAATTGTCCAAAGAGTTGTTTGATTATTACAGAAGCTACCCGGATTGCCCGGTGGCGCCTGAATTTGCCAATCCCCAGGTTCTGAAGCGTTTCCTGAGCAACATACAATTGGGCCGTGCAGATACCGTTAAGGAAAGCGTTGCAATGTGCATCGATACCCGGCGGTATCAGAAAATCCAGGCGTATTTTTCGGAGCTTTCCAATAATACTGCAGATGTCGATACTATGACCGGTGTTACAAAATTCTTTGTGCCGGACCATTTGGTGGGTTGATCCGGGGAAAATGCGGTTTTGTGAATACTTATGCCAATGCGCCACACGAAACCGTGTGGCGCATTTCCTTTATGGGTTAAGGAAACCTTAAAACACATCACAATAAAATTATGATAAGATAATCCTGATTACAGGGCGGTTTGCCCGGGAAAGACAGAGAGAAAATATGAAAGAATTTTTTGCACGGCTTTTCAGCCAAAATAATTCAGATCTGAAGATTGGCTTGTTTGACGGATGGCATATTCTTTACCTGCTTATCATCTTTGGCGGTACTTTGGTTCTTTCCCTGTGGGGAAGAAAAAGACCGGAGAAAAAGACGAAACTGCAGAAGCTGATGGCGTATCTGACAGTGGGGCTGTATGTTGCCGACTTTTTCATTATGCCGCTCTCTGACAGCTATGACGGAATCAGCGCTTATAAATTGCCCTTTAATATCTGCACCATCATGGCGGTGCTGGTGCCTTTTGTCCAGTTCAATCCCAGGCTTGCCAAGATTCGGCAGCCGGTGGTGATTCTTTCTGTAGCCTCCAGCCTTATGTGGATGTGCTACCCCGGCACCGCATTGGGCGGTCAGCCACCTTTTTGCTACATCATTTTCCAAACCTTTATGTACCACGGCTTTTTGTTTTGCTGGGGTGTGCTGAATCTGGCTTATGGCGATGTGACCTGCAGCCTGCGAAAGATTTGGAAAGAGTTCGTGGGCATTCTCCTGATCCTGGTCTGGGCCGCCTTCGGCAATGCGGTGTATGACCGGGGGTATAACTGGTTCTTTATCGAGACCAGCATTTTCCCCTTCCTGCCCGATAAGATCATGCCGGTGATGGTAGTCCTCTCGGTGTTCGGCGTCTGCCTTGTGATCTACGGCATCTATTATGTGCTGAAAGCCCTGGGCAAAAGGAAAGTTCCCACCCGGTAATTTCTTCATAAAACAGTTAATCCGACCCGTGGTACTGATCATAGGTCGGATTCTTTATGTTTGCTGTTTTGATGCAGCAGCATCCAAGGCTCCCTCTGATGAGGGAGCTGTCAGCGCAGCTGACTGAGGGAGAGAGTTTTTTGTCACCCGATCAATATACTCACATACACCGCGGAAATTTCGGTCGATATCCGAATTGCAAATTCTTACAACCGTTAATTCCATAGATACCAAATCAATTGTTCGCAGTTCATCTTTTCTTGCCTGCTCCGCTGTATAGTGTCCACCGCCGTCAAGCTCAATTGCTAATCTCGCCTTGGCACAATAAAAGTCTACAATGTAATTACCAATCGCTTTTTGCCTTTGAAAGCGCACTGGATAGTGACGCAAAAAATCATACCACAGTTTCCGTTCCCAGGGGGTCATGTTTTTCCGCAGTACCTTTGCTAGAGGGATATTCTCTTTGTTGTAATTTTTCATATTCTCTCCCTCCGTCAAAAATCAAAGATTTTTGCCACCTCCCTCATCAGAGGGAGGCCTTGGAGCAGCGCAGCTCCGTATAAATCGCACTACCTGATGATGTACACATCGTATTTGCATCATACGACCTGACAGATACTCCAGCTGCGCCTAAAACTGTTTTATGAGAACGGACTTAGGGTTACAGAAGCGCAACCTCTCCCAAAAGAGTATTGGCAATGTACTCGTCCTTAAACTCCCGCAGCTGGGCCATATGGGGCTGGGCAATATGTACCTGCTGATGGGCTTTGGTTTCCCACTGCTCAATGAGGAGCAGCTCATTGGGATCTTTTTCGGACAGATAATACTCGTATTTCAGGCAGCCTTCTTCGGCCCGGATGGCATCCAGGATCCCGGTATCTTTTACCTTTTGGATAAAGGCTTCCCGCTTTTGGGGCAGACAGCCGAATTTTACATAGATGGTGTACA
>JAGBTV010000094.1 GCA_017631155.1 Oscillospiraceae bacterium
AAATTGCCATTTCTCGGTGAGTAGGGGACGGGTTTCCCGTCCCTTTGGCGGCGCAGCCGCCCTCGGCTCCCTCGTTTTGAGGGAGCTGTCAAATTGCCGATATTAGGCAATTTGACTGAGGGAGTTCGCCATTTATTTTACTCCCCCAGTCAAAAATCGTCTTTTTACAGCCGATTTTTGACAGCCCCCTCAAAACGAGGGGGCCAAGAGCTCTAACGAATCTCATCGACAAACGGAAATTGGCAACGCTTTCTCCTGATTCCTGATTCTCCACCCTGGCCGGAAAAACTTTTGGAATTTCTTCCAAAAATATTGCAAATACTTTGTGCATATGGTATATTTTTAAGGTTGAGAGAAATTTTTTGATACTTTTCCAAAGAAAGAAGGCACAGGTTATGGCTGTTCAGGAAAATATCCGCAATATTGCCATCATCGCCCACGTCGACCACGGTAAAACCACCCTGGTGGATGAAATGCTGAAACAGGGCGGTATTTATCGGGAAAACCAAGCCACTGTGGACCGTGTTATGGACTCCGGCGACCTGGAGCGTGAGCGCGGCATCACCATTTTGGCAAAAAACACCTCTATTCACTACAAAGATACCAAGATCAACATCGTAGACACCCCGGGGCACGCGGACTTCGGCGGTGAGGTGGAACGGATCTTAAAAATGGTCAACGGCGTTATCCTGCTGGTGGATGCTGCAGAAGGCCCCATGCCTCAGACCCGGTTCGTGCTGCAAAAGGCCCTGGAGCTGGGCCACAAGGTCATTGTGGCTGTCAACAAGATCGACAAACCCGATGCCCGGATCGAAGAAGTCATGGACGAGGTTTTGGAGCTGCTGCTGGATCTGAATGCCACTGACGAACAGTTCAACAGCCCCACCGTCTTCTGCTCCGGCCGCCAGGGTACTGCCGCCTACGGCCCCAACGAGGTGGGTAAGGATCTGACCCCCCTGTTTGAGACCATCGTCAACTATATTCCCGCCCCCACCGGCGATGAAAACGCCCCCCTGCAGCTGCTGGTCAGCTCCATTGACTACAACGAATATGTAGGCCGGATCGCTGTTGGCCGGATCGAACGGGGTACTATCAAAGTCAATCAGGAAGTGACCATCTGCGACTATCACCACAGCGACATCCGTCAGAAAGCCAAAGTCGTTGCTCTGTACGAATATGACGGCCTGGGCAAAAAGCCCATCCAGGAAGCCAGCGCCGGTGAAATTGTTGCCCTTTCCGGCATTGCTGACATTACCATCGGTCGCACCGTCTGCGCCCCGGATGCTCCCGAGGCGCTGCCCTTTGTAAAAATCTCAGACCCCACCATTGAAATGACCTTCTCCGTCAACGATTCTCCCTTTGCCGGGCGGGAAGGCAAGTTCGTCACCTCCCGGAATCTTCGTGACCGGCTGGAAAAAGAGCTTTTGAAGGATGTTTCCCTCCATGTCCACGAGGCCAGCACCGACTCTTTCAATGTAGCCGGCCGTGGCGAAATGCACCTGAGTATCCTCATGGAGACTATGCGCCGGGAAGGCTACGAATTTGCCGTATCCACCCCCCGTGTGCTGACCAAAGAGATTGACGGCAAGCTTTGCGAGCCCATCGAAAAGATGGTAGCCGATGTGCCGGAAGAGTGCATGGGCGCAGTCATTGAAAAAATGGGCCGCCGGAAGGGCGACCTGCTGAGTATGACCCCCATGGGCAGCCGCTACCGCCTGGAGTTCTTGGTTCCGTCCCGTGGTCTGTTTGGCTACCGCAGCGAATTTTTGACCGACACCCGTGGCGAAGGCATCATGTCCAGCGTTTTGGACAGCTACGCCCCCATGAAAGGTGAGATCGAGCGTCGGCTCACCGGCTCTTTGATTGCCCATGAAAGCGGTGAAGCCGTAGCTTACGGCCTGGGCGCTGCCCAGGAGCGTGGTGCCCTGTTCATCGGCCCCGGCACTCCGGTGTATGCCGGCATGGTAGTGGGTATTTGCAGCCGCAATGAGGATATGACCGTCAATGTCTGCAAGCGCAAACAGCTGACCAATATGCGCGCCTCCGGTTCTGACGATGCCATCCGCCTTATTACACCCCGTAACTACTCTTTGGAGCAGTGCCTGGAATTTCTGGCAGACGATGAGCTGCTGGAATGCACCCCCAAGAGTCTTCGGATCCGCAAGCGGGAGCTGGATCACTCCCTGCGTATGCGGGAGCTGATGAAAAAACGCACCCAGGAAGGCTAACCGATAATTGCCATTTCTCGGGCGGTTGGGGCAGAACCGGCGGCATAGCCGCCGAGCTTCCCCCGAGGGGGAAAGTTTTAACTGCCCGACAAACGGGAATTGGCACAATTAACAACCGAAAATCACCAAAATGTGAAAAAAGTTGTTGACCTTCTTGACTTTTTCGGCTATAATACCATAGCATGACCAAGTATGGTCGGTTATTATGTTCCGCTGCGGTCGATTTTCGACTGTCGAGCTATTGATTTTTGAGGAGGTGTATCCCATGAAGCGTACCTACCAGCCCAGCAATCGTCACCGTTCCAAGGTTCACGGTTTCCGGCAGAGAATGGCTACTTCCAATGGCCGTAAGGTTCTGGCCCGCCGCCGTGCAAAGGGCCGCAAGGTTCTGTCCGCCTGATGCGTCGCGTTTCGGGTGCATAACAGCAGACGATCGCTCAATGCGAAAACGGGAGCTATAAGCGGGGCGAACCGGAATTTCGCCCCGCTCCCTTTTTATTTGGGCAGACCCTGGAAATGCTTTACCGTTCGGATGACGGATCTTTTCCGCCAGTGCTACGTTTCGAAAGCCTTGAAATACACAAAGTATTCCTGCGGCTTCCGACCTTGCTCTGCCGAAAAATCTCTCGTCCCCGATCCGGTATATCCTTTCTGCGGCCCTGCCTGATTAAAACCTGAAAGTACGCTTCTGTAAGCGCGCCTTTTGAATCATTTTCTGTGTTGTTTGTGTGGTAAAAGGTAAATATTTTATTTCTTTGAATCGCAAAGGCACGAAAGTGGGGAAGAATTATGAAATTTTCCAGCAGTTTGAAGCTTAATCACATATTTCAGCGGCTTTACCGTACCAACGGCTTTGCCAACAGCTGCCTGGTGCTTTATGTCCGGAAAAACCGGAGTCAGACCAATCGGGTCGGCATCACTGTCAGCAAAAAGCTGGGCAAGGCTCATGTGCGCAACCATATCCGCCGCCGTCTGCGGGAAGTTTACCGGCTGCATGAAGAAACGTTTCTTCCGGGCTGGGATATCGTGGTGGTTGCCAGAACCAAGGCGTGCCATGTTTCCTTTGCTGATTTGACAGCCGCTTATCTGTCTTTGGCAGAAAAAGCCGGGATCCTGAACACAGGAGATACGATATGAAAAGAATCCTGCTTTCGATGATTGGCTTTTATCAGCGCCGCATTTCTCCCCATAGGCCCAATTCCTGCCGTTTTGTACCCACCTGTTCCCAATACGCACAAGAAGCCATCCAAAAATACGGGGCCCTGAAAGGCGGCTGGCTTGCTTTTAAACGCCTGCTGCGGTGTAATCCTTTTTATAAAGGAGACCTGTACGACCCCGTTAAGTGACATCCAAAAGGAGGAAGTCCATGTTCCGTAATTTGATTGCAGTCCCCTTTGGATATCTGTTGGATATCCTGAATCGGCTGACCTCCAACTACGGCGTTGCTCTGATCCTGTTTGCTATCCTGGTTAAGGTGATCCTGCTGCCTCTGACTGCCAAGGGCAAGAAGAGCATGATGAAAATGTCCCGTATCACCCCCCGGGTCCAGGCGCTGCAGAAAAAATATGCCGGAGATCAGCAAAAACAGAACGAAGCTATCCAGGCTCTCTATAAGCAAGAGGGCGTTTCCATGGGTGGCGGCTGTCTGTGGAGCTTTTTGCCCATTTTGTTCCTGTTCCCTGTGTACTGGGTCATCCGGGAGCCTCTGCAGTATATGCTGCATCTGGAAGCCGGAGAAATCAATATCATCACCAATATTGTCAAGGCTGCCCGTCCGGGTCTGATTGGGGAAAGCAGCGCATATTATTCCCAGCTGTTAGTGGCCCCTGAGATCAGTGGCTTAGCCAATGAGATCCAAAATGCCATTCCCAACATCAGCAGTCAGGCTCTGGAGGGTCTGAAATTTAATTTCCTGGGTATCAATCTGTCTCAGGATCCCGCTTTCCTGGGTCTGTTCGGCGGAGACTGGGCATGGAATTGGAAAAACATCGGCTGTTTCCTGATCCCTGTGCTGTCCGCCAGCAGCCAAATTCTGCACACCCTTGTTACCCAAAAGCTCAACAACTCCGTTGTCACCGACAAAAACGGTATTGTAGACGAAGAAACTGCCAAGAAGGGGCAGAACAACAAGGCCATGATGTGGCTGGGACCCGCCATGAGTCTGTGGATCGGCTTTACCGTCCCTGCCGCCCTCAGCCTGTACTGGCTGGTTCAGGGTCTGGCTTCTATCGTCATTGACATTTATCTGACCAAGAAGTACCGTAAGATCTATGATGCCGAAGACGCCGAGCGTCTGAAAGAGTACCTGGCTCAGGAGGCCCTGGAAGCTGAAAAGGAACGCCTGCGTGCTGAAAAGCGGGCCGCAAATCCCGAGGGCATCACCACAAACACCAGCAAGAAGAAGCTGCAGCAGAAGAAGCAGGCAGAAGAAGCTGCCGCCAAGGCCGCTGCCGCCAAAGAATATGCGGCATCCAAGGGTATTGAGATCGAGGAGCCCAAGAAGGAAAACCTCCCCCTGTCCGGTATCCCCAGCCGTCCCCACTGCAAAGGTCGGGCCTATGATCCCAACCGCTACAGCAGAGAATCTACGGAGGAATAAACCATGGAAAAAACCATTGTTGCCACCGGCAAAACCATCGACCTGGCCATTGAAGCGGCTCTGACCCAGCTGGGTCTGGACCGGGACAGTGTCAGCGTAGAAGTTTTGGCCCAGGCAAAGTCCGGTTTTTTGGGTTTGGGCGCCCAGCCTGCCAAGATCCAGGTGACTTACGAGGCACCGGATCCGGCTCCCAAGGTAGCCCTGAGCTCCGCTTCCCGGAGCAAGCCCAAGGCTGAAAAGAAGCCGGAACCCAAGCCGGAAGCACCTAAGGCAGAAGCCAAGGCGTCTGAAGCGCCCAAGGCTGAAAAGAAGGTGGAGGCTCCCAAGAAAGAGCGCGCACCTAAGCCCGAGAAGAAAGTCGAAGCACCCAAGGCCGAGCCCAAGACCTACGCTCCCGCAGAGCCCGGCTCTGTGGAGGAGACCATCGAAGTGTTCCTGAAGGGTCTGCTTAAGCACATGAATTCCGATGCTGTTCCCCATGCCTGGAAGGGTGAGGGCAATAACTACTATGTGGAATTCACCGGTGAAGACCTGGGTTACCTCATCGGCCGTCGGGGCGATACTTTGGATGCCCTGCAGCATCTGTGTAACTACACCATCAACCGCGGCACCGAAAGCCGGATCCGCATCAATGTGGATGCTGAGGAATACCGCCGTAAGCGGGAAGACAGCCTCAGCCGCTATGCCCGGAAGAAGGCTCAGCAGGTTCTGAAGAACCGCCGCCGCACCACTCTGGAGCCGATGAATGCCTACGAGCGTCATGTGATCCACTCTGCTCTGCAGGATATGGAGAACATCACCACCCATTCCACCGGCACCGAACCCAACCGCCGCGTCGTCATCGAATACGTTCGCTAAACAAATTCCCGCTGCCGGATTTCCGGCAGCGGGAATTTTGCGATTTTTAGTTCTCTAACCACGATTGAATCACCATTAAGGATTGCTTGTTACTTGCTTGGAAGTTTCTTAGCTTCTCTTTTCTGCATCGCAGCTCTTTGGGATTTTCCGTCAAATACTGAAAGGCATCATAGATTCCTTTCTCTGTATTATCGCAAATAAAACCGCATTCCGGATCAGACAGAAGTTCCTCAGCTGAGGATGTTCTGGTTGCAAAAACAGGAACACCCAACGCCTTTGCTTCTATAAACACCATCGGTGCTGCTTCGTGGTAGGAAACATTGATGAGCAAATCGGCATTGCTCATATAAGGATAGGGATTGCTCAGATTCCCAAGAAGAATAACCTGCTGCTGAAGATTCTCTGTTTGAATCGCCCTTTCTATATTTGGGCGTTCCGGACCCTCTCCCGCTATGAACCACATATATTCCGGATGTTTTCTGAATATCGGTGCTAAGCAAGTAATTGCCCGAGCCAGAGCTTTTTCCTTAGCCAGTCTGCACGCAGAAAAACATATGGTTTTATCTGCCGGATAAGTATGTTCTTGTTTTTTCAAACTTTCCTCTTCAAGCTGTTGAAAATTCAGAAAATTATAACAGTATTCCGTTTTTTTTGCAAATTGTGGGAATTTCCCTGCGAACCCATCCCTAAGGGAACGGGATACGCATACGATCTTGTCCATTTTTGCGTAAAAAGGATTATTAAACGCACTGTCCAGATCCAAAGCTGCGCTATCATAGTGCAGCCACGCAACTTTGCGCTTCGCAACCACACATTGGTCTACAAATCGGGAAAATCCGCTTGCTACAGTATGCCTTCTCATTTCCTGGTGAAAGGAAATCGCCAGATCATAGCCCTGTAATTTCTCCTGATGCTTTATTGCCAAATCAATGGGAAGCCGGTTGTCAAATAATTTTGTCCATATGGTAGCAAACAAACGGAATGCTGTAAAGAACGGTTTCTTGGTTTTGATTGCCCTCTTTAAGGGCATCCCCAAAGCATTAAATCGCCAGGAAGGTTGTATAATGTTTACCTTTTCATCTAACCTGTCCTTTACAGGCCCTGTAGGATCAAAAACCAGCAAATCCACCTGATAATGTTTTTGTAATGCATTTGCCATGTTCACCAGCGCCGTTTCGATGCCTCCGATGGCGAAACCTTTGTTTACAATTAAAATTCTTTTCAAAGAACCACCTCTGTCCCACCGTTTTTTCTTTGCTTCATGGTGTTTGTGTTTCTCTAAAATAATCAAAACCTTGATTTATGCGATATCCTTTGGCGCCCAGTCGCATCCACTTAATTTTCTCGGAATAAGACAGATTGCCCCAGCCCCGGGTTCTGAGGGCAAAATAACGCATCCAGAGGCGAATGAATTTGGGCCTTGCCCCTTGATAAAAAGCACCTTTTCCGAAATAGAACTTTTCATCATAACCTGTGAACCAGGTAGAAGTCTCATGTGTCACCGTGCCTATGGTTTTATCGGAAACATACATGGTAAGCCCGTTTCGCCTTGCCTCTGTCAACCACATGCTGTCTTCTCCCGAGGGAAACAGGCAACCGCCTCCAAAAAGGGTTGTAAACCAAATATTTGCCTTTTTCAGTTCTTTAAGACGAAAGGCAACACGAAAAGTACCCCAGGGCATTCGGCTAAAACGAGAAACTTTCTTTACCTTGCTGTTTTTTTTCACTTTTCTGTCAGAATTTGTATCGTAATGAAAAATAATAATATCTGCATCCGGGTGGTCATCAAATTCGGATAGCACAAGTGATTCCATATCCTCTTTGTACACCACATCATCATCAGCAAACAAACAGATTTCTCCCTGTGCATACAAAAGGGCCAAATTGCGATTAATGCCGACACCCCTGGTATTGGTAGTAATCATCCGCGCCCGGTGATTTTCAAAGTTATATTCCTCAAAGCGGGTCAAATCTGCTTGGTTTGCAAATACTACATCTGTGTGAATATTCATTTCCTGGATTTTAGAAAAATCCTTTTGATGCATTGTAACACACAAAACTTCAAATTTAGACATCAGCATATCTCTCTTTTCTTCTATGTAAT
>JAGBTV010000095.1 GCA_017631155.1 Oscillospiraceae bacterium
CCCCCAGTCAAAAATCGGCTTTTTACAGCCGATTTTTGACAGCCCCCTCAAAACGAGGGGGCCAAGAGTTCTAACGAAACTCACCGACAAACGGGAATTGGCAATATATCCTTACAAAAAACGCGCCCCGCAAAGTACATAGGGTACTTTGCAGGGCGTTCTTTTTCAGCTATCTTATTTTTCCAAAGCCATGACCTTGTCGATCCGGCGCTGATGCCGGGCATCTCCGGAGAAGGGTGTTCCCAGCCAGGTATCGGCGATCTTCAGGGCCATCATCTCGCCTACCACACCGGCACCCATGGCCATCATGTTGGTATCGTTATGCTGACGGGTCATCTCCGCAGTCATCAGGTCGCTGAGCAGCGCGCAGCGGATACCGTGGATCTTGTTGGCGGTGATGGACACGCCAATGCCTGTGGTACACAGGACGATGCCCTTTTCACACTCCCCCGAGGCCACAGCCCGGGCAGCCGGAGCAGCAAAATCGGGATAATCACAGGAATCCAGGGTATAGGTGCCGAAATCCTTTACTTCATGTCCCTGTGCCTGCAGGTGCTGCACCAGCTTATTCTTCAGCGCCAGCGCGCCATGGTCACAACCAATTGCAATTTTCATAATTTTTTCCTCCTTATATTACATAGCCACCGTTCACGCTGAGTACATGGCCGGTGATAAATTCCGCATCTGCCAGGTATTCCATGGCTTTCGCCACATCCTGGGGCGTTCCGTTTCGGCCCACTGGGGAATCCTCTGCCATTTCCGCCAAAATTTCGTGGTCTACCTTGGCGCACATATCCGTCAAAATCACACCGGGTGCCACGCAGTTGACCCGGATGCCGCTGGGACCAAGTTCCTTGGCTAACGCCTTGGTCAAGGCGATGACAGCGCCTTTGGTGGCCGAGTAGGCTGCTTCGCAGGAAGCACCTACCTGCCCCCACATGGAAGACACAGTGATGACGCAGCCTCTCTGCTTTTTCAAAAAGCCGGACATGGCGGCATTGACACAGTGATAAATGCCTTTGACATTCACCGCAAAGAGCCGATCCCACTGCGCTTCTGTCATCATGCTCATCAGCCCATAGTGGACAGTACCTGCGTTACAGATGAGGATATCCACATCCCCCACCTCTGCAAAAGCCTTTGCCACCGCATTCCCGTCTGCCACATCGCAACAGATTCCCACTGCGCCGGTTCTTTGGGACACCTGCCGGGCAGCTTCGTGTTCCTTTTCATAGAGAAAATATACCTTATCGCCCCGGGCGGAGAACAGCGCTACCGCTGCTGCGCCGATGCCCCGGGAGCCGCCGGTAATCAATACCGTTGCCATGGATTACACCTCCGGTAATTTTCGATACCGGGAGGGAATCTCCTGGTAGTACTTTTTAAAGGTTCTGGTAAAATAGGACAGGTTCTCAAAGCCGCTGTCCCGAGCCGCCTGGGAAACGCTGCTGCCCTGTTCGATCAGTTCCCGGGCGGCAGCACAGCGCAACTGAACGATTACATCGAAAATCGTTCTGCCGGATACCCGTTTAAATTCCCGGGACAGATAAAACTTATTGACCCCCACATTCTCTGCAATACTGTCCAAAGTCATAGGCTCCGGCAGGTGTTTGCGGATGTAGGCCATGGTGGTCCGAACCAGCTGACTGGATTGGTGTCCAGGCGTGCGGTTCTCTTCCTCCAGATAATCCCGGCACAGAGCCGCCAGAAAATCCAAAGTTCTTGCCCGAACCGATGCGGCCAGGAAGTTTTTCCGGCCTTCGTGATATTCCTGCAGGGACTTCAGAATCTCCATGAATTTCCCGCAGATCTCAGGATCTTCAATAAGCTCCTGGAAATACATCTGGTTGGTGGGAATGCCGCTGTCCCGGCAAAAATGCCGGTCCATAATCAGGCTATGGTATTCCATATAGTCTTCCGTATAAACCGAGTGGAACATTTCCGAATTGACCACCACCAGCTGACTTTCCCGGACGGGGATCCAGCGGTCATTATAGGTGATATAGCCTTCCCCGGCGGTACAGTACAGAAACTCTGTATTTTCGTTCCAGTTTTGCGGACCTTTTCCGCTAAAAACGGTGGATCTGTGATGCTTAAAAGGGATTCGGGGATCGCCCCGCAGATTCAGCTCATACACCGGAAGCACTTCCTGCACCGTCCCATCCCCCTTTATCAAGATTGTGTTAATACTTGTCAGCTGTGTTTCTTATTTTTGCATCTGTAGTGAGTATAAAATAATACGGAAGCAAAGTCAATGCAAAAATTCTGCAAAAAAGCCGCCCATCCGGGCGGCTTTTTTATCTTCTGCGGCTCTTGGTCCGATGTTCGGAATACTGCTTGATGGAGGAAAGCTTGCTGTCAGACTCCGACATAAAGGCCTTCAGCTTTTCTTCAAACAGCTGATCTGCAGTTTTGGGTGCCGGTGGCGGTGTGGGCGCAGACCGGAAAGACTGCTGCTGGGGCTGAGCAGGACGGCTTGTGTTTGCGGCGCGGGGCGCATTTTCCCGCTGGGGCTTGGGCTCCAGCCGCTTGATGGACAGGTTGATCTTTCCGTTTTCTGTCCCAATGACCACGACCTTCACATCCTGACCCTCCGTCAGGTGCTGACGGATATCGCTGACATAGGCATTGGCAACCTCGGAGATATGTACCATGCCGGTCTTATTCTCCGGCAAAGATACAAATGCGCCGAAATTTGTGATAGATTTGATTTTTCCTTCCAGAATCGCTCCGACGGTTAACTCCATAGTTTTTTTCGTTTCCTCCATTTACGATATCCGTATATTAAGACTCCGGCACCAAAATAATCGTATCCGGGTCTTCTAAACCAAGCTCATCCTTGGCAATTTGCATGACACCATCCAGGGTTCCCAGAGCATCAATGTTCTGCTCCAGCTTTGCGTTTTCTTCTTCCTCTTGGGCCACCTGAGACTGCATTGCGGCAATTTGTGCTTCGGTCTTTTGAATCCGGCTCCGCAAACCCAATAAAGTCACCGTAGACAACACGACGGCGGACAGCACCAGCACTTTTGTCAGCGTGCTGCTGCGTTTGTAAACAAACCGAACCCGGCTGTATTGGCTGTGCTGTTGCGACATAATCGGTGCCTCCTGTGTCTAAATTCTGAGACTTGCCCATATTCTTTTTTATTGTAAACCATTTTTTCCCGGATGCCAATAGTTTTTTTGCGATTTTTTTCATTTTTTTGAAAAATTTTTTCCAAAGTTCCCAAGGCAGGCCCAGAATCTTCCAAAGCAAGCGGAAAAACGGCTGCAAAAAACGGCCTAATGTGGCAGCCCCGGCCCATGTACCCAGCAAAAGGCCAAAGGCATATCCCAACCGCAGATCCCCCTGGCAAATGCCAAAACTCAAATAGATCCATGCCGGAAACAGTGCAAGCAAAAACAGGCTGTCCGCCAAATGGGGATGCCTTTGCCGGGGTGGACGCAAAAAGCCATACACTATCCCAAGAGCTGCCCCCAGCAGGCAGGCCGCCAAAAACCGCCCGGCCGCCGCTGCCGGGGCGGTCATCCAAACAGCCGGCTCAGCCAGCCTCCGGCTGTTCTCGGCTCCTCGTAGCTGATGGCGCTCACCTTTCCTTCCACCGCAACCTGTCCACCCTCACTGGACAAATTCCGCAGCTGCAGCTGGGAGCCTGCCACCATCAGCGTTCCCATATCTGTGGTAAGCACCACGGTATTTTCATCAAAGCTAACCACCTCGGTCACCCCGGAGACCATCAGCTGCTGCCGCCCATCCAGGGTCAGTCTGTGAGGCAGCCGAATCCGTTCCTCTGCCATGTCCATCCCTCCTCACAGCAGTGTATGCCGGTGCTGTATCAGAAAGAACCGGCTTATTTGCAGAAAGAGCGACTGGGAGAACTCTCAAATTGACAATGGATAATTGACAATTGTGGTGTCGCCAAAGGCGACGATTTGAAATACCCCTCATCCGTCTTCACAAAATATCCCATAGAGATATTTTGTGAAGCCACCTTCCCCCCAGGGGGAAGGTTTGGTGGTCGACTGAGCCAAAAGATCCGCTGCGGCAGCGAGAGATTTTTGCGCAGAAGAAAGAACCGAGGACGAAGATGTACAAATGGTACTTCGAGTCCTCGGTTCTGCGCTTTATAAACCGGCAGCAGGAGATTTTGGTTCAGACGAAGAAATCCGGGATGCAGCTGTACTTTGTGTACTGCAAATCCCGGATTCCGCACGGCTGGACCAAAAGATCCGCTGCCGGAAAATGAAAAAACTCCCTCCGGCCTAAAAAAAGCTCGTGAGGGAGATATTTTCAGAGAAATCAAGCCAGCTTGTTCAGCTTCAGGGTCATGCTGCTCTTCTTGCGGGCAGCATTGTTCTTGTGCAGAAGACCCTTGATGACAGCCTGGTCAACAGACTTAACAGCAACCTTGTAAGCAGCTTCAGCAGCGGTCTTGTCACCGGCGGTCAGAGCAGCATCGAACTTCTTCAGGTTGGTCTTCAGTTCGGACTTGTTGGCCTTGTTCTTCTCATAAGCAATCTTGGAAGCAATGACATCCTTCTTAGAGGACTTAATGTTAGGCATACCTGGCACCTCCTGTTCTCGTTATTTTCACACAGTTCCATATTATAGCGAGTTTGTCCAGCAAAATCAATCCCTTTTTTTAAATTTTTTCAAAATATTTGCACGCACAAGCAGAAAACACCTTGTCAAGTCCTTTTATTTGTGCCTTTTTTTCCCTGTTGTGAAAAACACCATAGGCGAAAAAGTGCTGAATTTGTCGAAATGTGTAAAAACAAGTTATGTTAACCAAAATGGATATGCCCACATAACCATGCAACA
>JAGBTV010000096.1 GCA_017631155.1 Oscillospiraceae bacterium
CACTCGGTTTTCTTATCAATGTCCTGCGGAAGGTTCTTCCAACAGTTCTTTTTCTTTGGTTAGATCCGCATGGAGCAGATCTACAAACAGGATCGCAAGGGGCACCAAATTACACCAAATCGCATAGGTTCCCATAAGCCGGCAAGCCACTGCAGAGGCCGCAACACCAAAAATAAAGCACAACACCATACTGCCATGGACCCAAATCCGCCGTCCCGCCTGAGACCAACTTTTCTTTCCGCTGAAACCGCCGGCCAAAGACAGACCTATTTGGCGGATATGGTTCGTACAGAAGGTCGTTGCCTGAGACACCCCCTCCGCTTGACGGAAAGTATTATATTGCATAGAGCAAATAAAATTAATGATAACCTGGCAGATCTGATGGGGCGCACTGACGGGAATAAATCCCATGATTGCCACCATAACCAATTCGAACAGGGTCAGTAATGTATCCCATCGCATAAAGTTTTTTCTGCGAAGTGTTCCCGGGATAAGTTCCGAAACCAACGCGCCGGCTGCATAGGCAGACATCGGGATCAGATAGTAGGCACCGCCTCCCCAATCTCCATTTCCCAATGCCAGCGCCATCAAAACTACATTACCCGTCTGGGCATTGCTAAAAGCGCCGCCCCGGACAACCATAGCATAACCGCCATAAAAGCCGGCTACTACCATTAGCAACCAATAGACCCACTGTTTTTCACATTCCAGGTATTTGCGCTGTGATTTCATGCTCATGTCTCCTGCTTGATCTCCCAAAGCTTGATCTGACTGGCTTTTTCATAAAGCCGCAGGTAGCTTTCATAGCGTGTTGTCTCGATTCTCCCGGATTCCACCGCTGCCGTTACCGCACAGCCGGGTTCTTTCCGGTGGGTACAATCGTGAAACTGACACTTTCCCAAGAACTCTCCAAAGTCCGGGAAGGCATATTGCAGGTTCTCTTTCAGGATTACATCCATCTGATCTGTGTCAAAGGAAGAGAACCCCGGTGTATCCGCCACATAGGTATCTTCCTCCAACCGGTACAGCTCCACATGACGGGTAGTATGCCGGCCACGGCCCAACTTTTCTGACACCTCGCCTACCGGCAGCGCCAGCTCCGGGCACAGGCAGTTGAGAATACTGCTTTTGCCTACACCGGAATTGCCGGTAAAGGCTACAAGCTTTCCCCGGATCAGGTTCCGGAGTTCCTCTACCCCGGCGCCGGTTTCGGCGCTGGCGGCAATGACAGAAAACCCGGCATTGCGGTAGATCCGCAAGAGATCCACACCCGGATCCAGATCGCACTTGTTGACGCACAGGCACACCGGCACTTCCTGATCGCCGGCAATGGCAGCTACCCGGTCAATAAGAAAGGGTTCCGTAACCGGATTGACATTGGCAGCAAACACCACCAGAAGATCAATATTGGCCACCGCAGGACGAACAAAGCTGTTCTTCCGGGGCAGGATCTTCTCCACCATGCCCTTCCCTTTTTCCACGGTGATTTCCACCATATCTCCGGTCAGGGGACTTTGGCCGTTCTTCCGCAAGATGCCTCTTGCCCGGCAGGTAACCATGCCTTTCGGCGTCTGAACATCATAAAATCCGCTGATGGACCGCAGGATGCGCCCCGTCTCCATGTTAATCACCCTCTGTTAATTCCACAGTTCCAAAGGTATGTTTATTGCCTTTTATCCAGATCTCGTATTCTACCGTACCTTTTTCTTTGCCGGTGATCTCAAACTCTGTGCTGATGGTACCGGCCAGGATCTCCCGGGTTTCTACGATCTCACCGTTGATCCGCAGCTCTGCTGTATAATCTCCAAACACATCATCCGGCAGCATTACCTGGATCACCTTGGAGTAAACGGGATCGAATTCAATCTCCGGAGGCGGTGTTGTGTCATCGCTCATGCCAATGGAGACCTCCAAAATAATCTCTGTCGTTACATCATACTTCATGAAAGGCGTGTGGGACTGGCTGATAACCGTATCCTTTGCCTTGCTGCTCTCCACCGGATTGGTAAGCACATTCTTAAAGCCGTTACGCTCCAGCATCATCAGCGCCGTATTCAGGTTCAAACCCTGTACATTGGGCAATGTCCGTTCCTGAACCTCCGGGCCAAGACTGATCCAAATGATGACCGTCTGATCCGCGCCGATGGTCTCTCCCGCCACAGGGTCTGTCCGGATAACTTTTCCGGCAGCTATTGTGGTGCTGTTTTCTGTGCGGATAGAAATATTATCTTCCTTAACGCCCAATTCGATGAGGAAATCCACAGCGACCTTTTGATTCTCCGCCATCAGCGTATCCATGACCATTTCCTTAGGTCTCGGTCCCTTGCTCACCACTACGGTGATCTCGCTGCCCTTCAGAACAGATGCATTTGCTCTGGGATTTTGATTGATAATCTGGCCTTCTTGATAGGTTTCATGATAGTCACTGTCTACCACCAAAATTGTAATATTCTCAAATTTCTCCCGCACCTGCTCCACTGTCATGCCTTCCAGATTCGGCGCGCTGATGCGTTCTGTATCCTGATTCAGAATTACCACGCCAAATATCACCAAAGCCACCACAATCACCGCTGCACAAACGAGTACCGCAATGGTAGCTGCCTTGCTGCGACTCTCTTCCTCCACGATCACTTCATCTCTACGGGAGCGTTTTGAGGGATTGTTGTTGGGCTTGGTCTTTTTGGGTGCGCTTGTGCCAGATGCCCGCCGGGCTGCAGTGGTAGGTGCCGGGGCCGGTTTTGCTGCAACAGGCCGTGCCGGGCTTTGGAACTTTGTCGCTTCATCCAAATCGGTACTGGTATTATAGTAGTCAAAGAGCATCGTGGGTTCCTTGCGGAACTCATCCATATCGTAAAGCATCGCTGTTGCAGAAGCATAACGATTTCCGGGATCATTTTCCATGGACTTCATGATGATCTGCTCCAAACCGCCGGGAATGTTGGGATTCAGAGAAGATGGCATAGCCGCACCGCCGTTGATATGCTTGATGGCCACGGCAACCGGAGACTCGCCGTCATAAGGCGGGCGTCCGGTCATCATTTCGTACATCACAACGCCCAAAGAGTAGATATCCGACCGGTTATCCACCCGGCCGCCCTTAGCCTGTTCGGGAGAAATATAATGCACAGAACCCAAGGCCTCTTTCGTCAGGGTGTTACCCTTGGACATCAGCCGGGCAATACCAAAGTCAGCCACCTTGACGCTGCCGTTTTTCAGCACCATCACATTATGGGGCTTGATATCCCGGTGAACAACACCGCGGCTATGGGCATGCTCCAAAGCCTTGCCGATCTGGATGGCAAAGTGCAGGGTCTCTTTCCAGTTCAGTACACCCTTCTTCTCCATGTACTGCTTCAGGGAAATACCGTCAATGAGCTCCATGACGATATAGTCCGCTTCCTCAGAAGTAGAAACATCGTACACGGAAACGATATTGGGATGGCTCATGCTGGCAACAGCCTGGCTCTCCGCATG
>JAGBTV010000097.1 GCA_017631155.1 Oscillospiraceae bacterium
CATAATTTCGCGAAGCGGAATCGAGGGATCTTTTCGCTGAAATTACCGGAAACTGTATCGAAAGTGTGTAGATTTCTCGCATCTCTTCGTTCGCTCGAAATGACAGACTTGGGAGTAAACTCCCCGACAAACGGAAATTTGTAATACAACAAAAATCCCAGGGCATACTAACGGGGAATCTAAAAGAAGGAGGAAGAATTTATGAACTGTCATGCAAACAAAAGCATCGAGTGCACTGTGCAGTCCTGTGCCTATCACTGCGATGAGGCTAACTACTGCTCTCTGGACAAGATCCTGGTAGGTACTCATGAGGCAGATCCTGCCATGGATCAGTGCACCGATTGCAAGTCCTTCCGCAAAAGATAATTTGCCCAGCGGCGGCGGTGAAAACCGCCGCCTTTCTTTCCTGATACTTGACGAATCCGCCACAAACAGGTATGATAAGAAAAATGTGTTGGAAAATGGAAAATATTTTTATTTTTTGTTAAAAGTTCCTTTCCGCAATGTACATATTTTTTTCATATCATTACGGTATGATCCTCTTAATCAACTTACAGGGAGGTCCACAAATGGAAAACCTTGAAAATCAGGATTTGATCCCGGAATCTGACACTGCGCCAACTCCCCTGCCGGAAACGCCCCCCACGAATAACCAACAGTCTCAGGTAGAGTCTGCGTCTGTGGAAGCGGAAGCAGTTCCCGCCACAGAAGAACCCGCCCCTGTGGAGGAAGCTGTCCAGGAAACTCAGCCTCCTAAATACGAATGGGACTATGGTATGACTTTCCCGTCTCCCCAAAAAGAGCCACCGGTCAAACTCTCTAAGCCCAGCCGCAGCATCGGCAAGCTGATTATCGCCTGCACAATTGTAGCCGCTATGGTGCTCACGGGAAGCTTTTTCACCGGTGCTGTGGTAAGCAGCTATTGGAAGCACCAAAACAAAGAATTGCAGCAACAGCTTTCTGCCCTGCAAGGCAAAACAGATCGCCTGCAGGCGCAGATTCAAAACCGCCCCTCTGCAAATGGTGGAAACAATACCCCCAACAACGGCAATTCCGGAAGCTCCGGGAACACCGGAACCGGTGGCACCATGACCCCCAGTCAGGTCTACAACCAGAATGTAGGTGCTGTGGTGACAATCACCACAAATTCCGCTTCCGGTTCCGGATTCATTCTTACAGACGACGGCTATGTGGTTACCAATTACCATGTCATTGAAAATGCCAACCAGGTACAGGTTTCCCTTTCCGATTCCAAGTCCAGTTCCTATGTTGCAAAAATCGTTGGATATGACGTTGCACATGATGTGGCTGTGTTAAAAATAGAGGCCACTGACCTGCCTCATGTGGTTTTGGGCAGCAGTAATTCCTTGGCGGTGGGCGATCAGATCACGGTCATCGGTAACCCCCTGGGTGAGTTAAGCTACACACAGACGGTAGGCTATATCAGCGGTAAGGATCGCGGCATTTCTACAGACAATACCATGATTAATATGCTGCAGACCGATGCCTCCATCAACTCCGGCAACTCCGGCGGCCCCATGTTCAACATGAACGGTGAGGTTGTGGGCATCATTACTGCCAAATATTCCGGAACCTCCGCTTCCGGCGCCTCCATTGAAGGCATTGGTTTTGCCATCCCCATTGACGATGTAGCGCAAAAGATCTACGCTCTGATCGAATTCGGCTACATCCCCGGTGCTTACCTGGGTGTTACCGTGCGGGATATGGATAGCTCCGTGTCCCAGGCCTTCGGCCTGCCCATGGGCGCTTATGTAGTGACTGTAGAAAAGACCAACTGCGCTTACGCCGCCGGTGTCCGGGAAAAGGATATTATCATCGGTTTGGGTGAATACACCATCGGTTCTCTGAACGAGCTTTCCTCTGCGCTGCAGAATTTCAAGCCCGGTGACACCACCACCATCAAGGTATGGCGCTCCGGTTCTGAACTCGAACTTACGATCACACTGGATGATCGACCCCACTAACCCACTAAGTGTGCAAGGGCGTGTTTCGGCACGCCCTTGTGTGTGTCTAACGCCTGCCCCCCTAGATATAGGGCTAGCTTTTTCGACAAAATTGGGGTATAATGATTTAATAAGTGTTATTTTGCTCTTCCGTCATTGGAGGTAATGATATGGAATATCCCAACGAATATACAAATGATACTCCCGAGGAATCCCGGCGCCCCCGACGCCGTATTTCCTGGCCCCGGGTCGTGCTTTTGGTCCTGTGTGTCGTTTTAGCCCTGGTTTTGATCGTATTGGTTCTCATAACCATCCTGGGAAACCGCTGGCTGAACATGATCGGTCGGGAAACTCACAACACCCTGTCTTCCAAAGATATCGAGAATCTGTACTCAGATTCCAGTATTGATCCTAATTTCAGCGGTGAAACCATGGATCCTACTGATATTACCTGGGACCCCACCCCCTCAGAAACGATTTTTGACGGGGAAGAATATGTTACCATCATGCTGGTGGGCCAGGACCGTCGGTGGAATGAAACCGTCAGCCGTTCCGATGCCATGGTGCTTTTGACCTTTAACAAAAGAACCGGTGTCATCTATATGACCTCCTTCCTCCGGGATACCTATGTACAGATCCCCGGCTATAAGGACAACCGCATCAACGCCGCCTACGCTTTGGGTGGTATGAGCTTGCTGGAGGAAACCATAGAACAGAACTTCGGTGTTCCTGTAGACGGCACGCTGTCGGTAGACTTCTTCCGCTTCCCTGAGATCATCGATATGCTGGGCGGTTTGGATCTGACCCTGAGTCAGGATGAAGCCGATTATCTGAACCGCCGGGGCAACTGGGGTCTTGGCCCGGATGTCTGCGACTGGACTCTGACAGCCGGTGTCAACCATATGACCGGCGAACAATGCCTCGCCTTCTCCCGTCTGCGGGATATCGGTACGGATACCGAGCGCGTCAACCGGCAACACAAGGTGCTGATGGCCATGCTGGACAAAGTCAAAGATCTGCCCTTGCGAGAGCTTTTAGGACTTATGGATCAGTTCCTGCCCATGGTCACCACCAATATGACCAACAAGCAGCTTCTGTCCCATGCCTACAGTCTGTTCCCCATGCTGTCAGACAGTGAAATTCGCACCCAGCGAATCCCCAAGTGGGGCGATTATGAACCTGTTCGGATCAACGGCATGGCTGTTCTGCTCCCCAATTTGGAAGCGATCCGCAAGCAGCTGATCGACACTTTGGCTTACGACATTTACGCCACCACTCCTATCGACTAAGTATCACAGCGGCTGCCGTAAGGCAGCCGCTGTTGCTTTCAAAAGCAGGGAGCATTTTATACAATAAACTGCGCATTTTCTGCGATTTTTTATTCATTCCTACATTATTTTTTACTAAAAAATTAAGTTTCCATGTTTTTTTACCAAATGGATTGACAAATTTTTACAAGTATGCTATCGTATGCAAAAGCCCTTGGAGGAACCAAATTATGGAATTGACAAAAAGTGAAATGGAGATCATGGATGTACTTTGGGAAAATGGCGAAGCCCTCTCCCGTGCAGACTTTTTAGCGCGACAGACGGAAAAAACCTGGAAAGACAGCTCCATCCATATCCTGCTGAACGGACTTCTGAACAAAGGCGTCATCCGGGAAGCCGGCGTTGTAAAATGCAGCAAGACCTACGGCCGTACCTTTCTGCCTACCCTCACCCGGGAAGAATATTTTGCCACGACTATTTTCAGCCACCGATTCAAACCTGAGTTAACGGAGCTTTTTCAGGCATTGCTGCAGCGCCCCGAGGTAACCAAAGAATTTTTAGACAACCTGGAAGCTATGATCCGGGAAAAACGCCAACAACTATAAAAACTGCCCTGCCAAAACGGCGGGGCAGTTTCTGTTTTACTGTCGTCTTGCCAGGGTATAGTCATCGCCCTGACGGTAAAAAGGACACCGGCTTTGCTTGGCAACCAAATAACGGTAAACCTCGTCCTCATCCATATCCATCATGCAGTAGTACTCTTCGTACTCCTCATCATAATCATAATACCAACAGGTATCGCACAGACTCTCTGCCATCATAGCCTCCCTAGTCCCGTGTTTGGAGATACGCTTCCACATCAAAAAACTTCAGCTTTTCATCTTTTCGCAGATACAGCGGATGATGGGGATGGCCCTTTTTGGTAATTGCCCCTGCGCAATACCACTGGGCACCGTAGGTCTGTCCCACCGCTACCATATCCCGGACGCACTGCGCCAAATAATCCCGCTTCTCAATGATTGCACCCCAGGCCGCCCAAACCGCAGGTTTTTTAGAAATGGAAAGCACATAGCGGAAAGCCTCTAAATTCTCCCGGTGCAGAAGACTATTGCAGCTGCGCTCCATGGCATCGGGATCTGTGGCCCGCTGGGCATAGACATTGAACATGATAAAGCTGTCATAGCCATTTCCCAAAGCGATCCGTTCCACGGATTTTAAGGTATTATCCAGGTTGTCCGGCTCCGCGGTAGAGGGATTAATGCCGATACAGATCAAAGGATTTTCTCCCCTGGTACCCAGTATGTACCGATATTCGGAATAAAAATTTGGCGCATAGAGCCACTTTTGAATGTCATAATCCGGTGACGGAGTATTGGCCGCTTCCAAAGCCTGCTGAAATGTCACCAGTTCCAGCAACGCGGTTTCTTGTTTCGGTATATGCATAATTTACGCCCACAGCACACAGTCTACAGGCTTATCAAACTCCTCCGTCGGGATCTCATCCACCATCTGGAAGCTGTAGCACAGCGCCAGAGTAGGATGGTTGGGTTCTTTTGCCAAAAACTTATCGTAAAAACCGCCGCCGTAGCCAATACGCAGTCCTTGCTCCGTAAAAGCCAGGCCGGGCATCAGAATCAAAGCGGTGGGATCATCCGCCACAGGTTCATCCTCTATCGGCTCCGGGATGCCGCAGTAGCCCTTTTCTACCTGGCTCAGATCATCCAGATAAATAAAGCGCATCTCATCGCCGTAACACTTGGGAACGGCCACCCGCTTGCCCTCGTCCAAGGCACGCCGGAGCATGGGTACGGTTCGAACCTCCTGATTATAAGGAAGATATCCATAAATGGTTTTTGCCTGCCGGTACAGGGGATTCTCCACCAAAAGCTCTCCCAGTTTTTCACTGGCCGCCTGAATCTGCTGCTCTGTCATTTCCCTTTTTTGCTGACGGATCTTCTGACGCAGCTCCTGTTTATCCATTTTCATCCTCCTTGCCACCGGTACGGAACAGCCGGAACCACAGCAAAATGGCAATCTGCCCGGGAATTCCCAGCAAAAACATCTTCCAAATATTGAATCTTCCCAGTATCAGCAGCGTCATATACAAAGCAACCAGGCTGCCCCACATAATACCGCTAATCAGCGCCCGGTTCCACCGAAAATCCTTCCAGGCACTGCGAAGGCTCAGCATCACAATACAATTCGCAGGGATCGCATAAATCAGTGCCAGCCAGGTATTGGAAATCCGCAAAGAAGACAGTATCACAAAAAGAAGCAATGCTACAATCCAAACAAGGATAGAAGACAGTCCCAAAATAATATTCTTATTCGCCTTGCGTTTCAGGGCTCGCTGCACCACCCGTTCCATGGTTTTTTCCACCCGTCCGCCGCTATCCGCCGGAATCTCATTGGGATCTTCCAGCAGTTCTTTGACGGATACATGTAACTGCTCGGCAATATCCATCAGCGTTACCACATCCGGTGCAGACTCCCCCCGTTCCCATTTGGACACGGCTTTATCCGAATAATTCAGCTTCTCTGCCAACCCCGCCTGGGTCAACCCCTGACGCTTGCGATAGGCCGCAATATTGGCTCCGATCTGCCTCCTCAGTTTTTGCTCATTCATAATTGTCCTCCAAGACATACTTTTGTTTATTTTACCAAACAATCCATTGGTTTGCAACCAAAATAATCCCGTTTCTTCCTGGAAAACTTACGAAAATCTGTTGCACCAAAGCGATTCCTTTGTTATAATAATCGTTATAGTATGGATATTATGGGCTTAATGTCCCTTAAAGGAGGTACCCATATGAACAAGAAGCTTGGCAGGCTCTTTTGGCCCAGTCTTTGGCTGTATTTGTTTGTTATGGCAGGCTTTGTTGCCGCTGCTGTGATCCTGAAAAATTATCTTCTGGCCGGAGTAGAGGCTGCCGCATTATTGCTGGTAATTGCCTACTATCTGTTTTGCCGTTCCCGCCGCCACAGAGAGATCCGCAATTTCGTACGGTCTGTCCTTGGTGCAGCCGACGGAGGCAGCGGTGCAGACATTCCCTTCCCTATGGCTCTGCTGCGGTTGGGTGACCACAGCATCATTTGGGCCAATGACCGTTTCTGTGGCATTACCGGCTATCAGGATAAATATTTGGAGCAGTCTCTGCACAGTGTTTTGCCGGATGTGCCTACCGACTGGCTCACCAGCGGAAAGGATGAAGCCCCTTACGACATTACCATTAACGGGCGTCGGTATCGGATTCACGGCAGTATTGTTCGTGCCAATGACGCAGAGGGAACACTCCTCGGTATGCTGTATCTGAACGATCTGACGGAGCTGTATCAGGTTCGGGACGAATACATCCGTTCCCGCCCGGTAGTTTCCATCATTTTGGTAGATAACTATGAAGAGCTGACCAAAAACCTGACAGAAAGCGCCATTTCCAGCATGAACGCCCGGATCAACAATACCATCGCCAAGTGGACTGAGGATTATCACGGTCTTCTGCGGCGGTTGGAGAAAAACCGCTTCCTGCTGATTTTTGAGAAAAAAGATTTATCCCGGGCTGTAGAGGACAAATTCTCCCTGCTGGAAGATATTCACATGGTAGAAAACCCCTCAGGTCTGGCTGCATCCATTTCCATCGGTATTGGCGTGGACGCTGTAAACTTTGAAGAAAACTACAACTTTGCTGCCCTTTCTATTGAAATGGCCCTGAGCCGCGGCGGTGACCAGGCCGTTATCAAAGACCGGTTCAACTTCACCTTCTACGGCGGCCGCAACAAAGAAGCAGATCATCGGAGCAAGGTGCGCAGCCGCGTTACCGCCAACTCTCTGATGGAACTGATCGGGCAAAGCAGCCAGGTCTTCATCATGGGTCACAAAAATGCTGACCTGGATGCTGTAGGCGCTGCCATGGGCATCAGCTGCATGTGCCGCAAAAAGGGAAAGCCCTTCCACATCGTACTGGATCTGGAAAACAATTCTGCTGAGAAGCTCATTGAGGAGATCCGCCAGGTTCCGGAATACCGGAATGTCTTTATCACCGGTCAGGATGCCCTGCTTCTTTGCGACAACCACAGCACTTTGGTGGTTGTGGATACCAACCGTCCGGATCAGGTAGAATGCAGACCCCTGCTGGATTCCATCAACCGCGTCTGCGTTGTCGACCATCACCGCCGCGCCGCAGACTATATCAACCCCGTAGTGGTGAACCTCCACGAACCCTACGCTTCTTCTTCCGCAGAACTGGCTACAGAGCTTCTGCAGTATGCTGTGGAAAAAGTGGATGTATTGCCCATTGAAGCCAAGAGTCTGCTGGCCGGCATTTTCCTGGACACCAAGAGCTTCCATGTCCGCACCGGTGAGCGTACCTTTGAAGCTGCCGCTGTGCTTCGTCAGTGGGGTGCTGAGCCTGTGGAAGTCAAAAAGCTTCTGCAAAACGACTTCCAGGACACTATGGCCAAATATCAGATCATCAAATCCTCCCGTTTATACCGGCAGGAGATCGCCATTGCTGCGCTGAACACCGCCACCTCCCGTGTCCTGGCAGCCCAGGCCGCAGATGAGCTTCTGAACATTGCCGGCATTACCGCATCTTTTGTGCTGTACCCAGATGAAGATCGGGTCATCGTTTCTGCCCGTTCTATCGGTACCGCCAATGTGCAGGTGATCCTGGAGCCTTTGGGCGGCGGCGGCAACACCGCCACTGCCGGCGCACAAATCAAAAACGCCTCCGTCAAAGAGGTTTTGGACGCTTTGGTGTCCTCTATTGACAAATTCTATGAAGAATAAAGGATAAGGAGATTGTATCATGAAAGTGATTTTACTGCAGGATGTAAAGGGCAAGGGTAAGAAAGGTCAGATGCTGGAAGTTTCTGACGGCTACGCCCGGAATTTTATGCTGCCCAAAAAGATGGCCATAGAAGCCACCCCCGATGCCATCAACACCATGCGCATGAATGACAAGGCTACCCAGGAACGGATCGCCAAGGAAAAAGCTGAAGCTTTGGAGCTTTCTAAAAAACTGCGGGAAATGACCCTGGTTGTTACCGCCAAGGGCGGCGGAGCAGGTCGGCTGTTTGGTTCTGTCACCAACCAGGAAATTGCCGACTCTCTGAAAGCCAAGGCCGGTATCGCCCTGGATAAGCGCAAGATCATCATTGCCGATCCCATCAAGAGCATCGGCACCTACACCGTTACCTGCAAGCTGGGTTATGAGATCAACGCCCCCCTGACCGTTAAGATCGAAGAGGCGTAAGAAAGAGAGGCACTTGCCATGGCAATGGATGAACAGCTTCTTTCCCGTCAACCACCCCATTCCCTGGAGGCTGAGCAGGCTGTCCTGGGTTCTATTCTCATCGACAGCCGCTGTGTTGCCGATGTGGTGGGTTTGGTGCGCACAGAGGATTTCTATCTGGAACAAAACCGGGAGATCTACGAAGCGATCTATACCATGTTTAACTTCTCCCAGCCCATCGACCCGGTTACTGTCCTGGAAAAGATGCGCCAGCTGGGCTATTACCACGATAATTCCAGAGATTATGTGATGCAGCTGATGGATATCACTCCTACAGCTGCCAATGTGGTTCGTTATGCCGGTATTGTCCGGGATAAAGCCATGCTCCGTGGGTTGGAGCAGGCAGGTATCGAAATCGTGGAAACCGTCACCGAACAGGTGGGTACTCCTGCAGAAATGCTGGAATCCGCAGAAAAGAAGATCTATGCTCTGCGCAAAGGTGAGCGGGGCGATTCTTTGGAGCACATCGGTACCGTTCTGCACAAGGTGTTTGATCGTCTCACCGAGCTGAGCCAGTCCGACTCCGCCATCCCCGGCCTTTCCACCGGTCTTCGGGATCTGGATACCAAGATCAACGGTCTGAATAAGTCTGACTTGCTGCTCATTGCCGCCCGTCCGGCTATGGGTAAAACCTCCTTTGCCCTGAACATCGGACTGAATGTGGCAAAAAAGTACAAACAGACCGTGGCTATGTTCTCCCTGGAAATGTCCCGGGAACAGCTGGCTATGCGTCTACTGTCCGGTGAAAGCTTTGTGGACAGCCAAAAAATGGCCACCGGCAAGCTTTCTGAGGATGAATGGACCAAGCTGTGCATGGCTTCCGCCGCCCTGAGTCAAACCGACATCCGGGTGGATGATAATCCCTCCATCACCGTTGCGGAAATGAATGCCAAGCTTCGTCGGCTGGACAATTTGGGTTTGGTCATTATCGACTACCTGCAACTGATGACCGGTTCCGGCTACGGAAAAGCCAGCGACAACCGTGTTAACGTGGTCAGCGACATTTCCCGTGCCTTGAAGATTATGGCCAAGGAGCTGAATGTGCCGGTCATCTGTCTGAGTCAGCTGTCCCGTGGCCCGGAAGGCCGTACCGACAAGCGTCCCATGCTTTCCGATCTCCGGGAATCCGGTGCTATCGAACAGGACGCAGACGAGGTTCTGTTCCTGTACCGGGATGATTACTACAACCCCGATTCTGAGGAAAAGAATGTGGCTGAATGTATCGTGTCCAAAAACCGTCACGGCGAGATCGGTACCGTAAAGTTGCAATGGCTGCCTCAGTACACCACCTTTGCTGACCGGGAGTGGAAGCATGCTGAATGATCTGCTGAAGCAGCTGAGGCAGTATGCTATGGTCTGCCCCGGAGAGCAGGTCTACTGCGCCGTTTCCGGTGGCGCGGACTCCATGGCGCTGCTGTGGGGACTGTATCTTCTGAAGGATAAGCTGCAGATCCGGCTGTCTGCCGCCCATTTTAACCACAATCTTCGAGGCGAGGAATCCGATGCTGACGAAGCCTTTGTCCGGGAATTTTGTGATCGGTTTGAGATCCCCCTGACCGTGGGTCGGGGCAGTGTCACACCGGGCAAAAAAGGCTTGGAAGCCGCTGCCCGGGATGCCCGGTATGCCTTTTTTGCCACTCTTTCCGGTAAGCTGGCTACCGCCCACACCGCAGACGACAATGCCGAAACCATGCTGATGCATTTGATCCGCGGCACAGGTCTAAAAGGCTTGGGTGGCATTGCGCCGATAAACGGAAAGATCATCCGTCCCATGCTGCACATTACCCGTCAGCAGGTTCTTGCCTTTTTGGAAGACTATCACATTCCCTACCGGGAAGACAGTTCCAACCGCACCGACGATTTTCTGCGCAACCGTTTGCGCCACCATGTGATGCCGCTGCTCCGGGCAGAAAATCCCAAAATCTGCGAGAATCTTTCCGCCACCGCAGAGCGACTGCGGGAGGATGAAGCAACGCTTTCTAAACTTTCGCAGTTTGAGACCCTTCCCAATATAGAAGCTTTACGCAACATGCCACAGGCTTTGCGCAGTCGGGTTCTGGAAGCCTTTTTGAAGCAATGCGGTACGCCGGAGCCCAACGCCGCCCATATTTCCCTGGCAGAATCCCTGGTTTTTTCCGAGAATCCTTCTGCCCGGGCAATTTTCCCCGGTGGCATTATGCTGACCCGCCGGTATGACCGGCTGGAACAGCTCCGGGAGCTTCCTCCGCTGGAAGCTATGGTGCTTCCGCAGCAAGGTATTGTGGAACTGCCTGATTTGGGTC
>JAGBTV010000098.1 GCA_017631155.1 Oscillospiraceae bacterium
GTCCTGAGCTGAAGCTGTATCAGTGTGGTGTGCCTAAGGAAATGGCCATCGAGTTGTTCCGCCCCTTCGTCATGAAGAAGCTGGTTTCCGACGGCCTGGCAAACAACATCAAGTCCGCAAAGAAGATGATCGACAAGGGCAAGCCCGAGGTTTGGGATGCTCTGGACGATGTGATCAAGGACCGCCCCGTTTTCCTGAACCATGCACCTACCCTGCACCGTCTGGGTATCCAGGCCTTTGAACCCATCCTGGTGGAAGGCCGCGCACTGAAGCTGCATCCCCTTTGCTGTACCGCGTTTAACGCCGACTTCGACGGCGACCAGATGGCTATTCACGTACCTCTGTCCGCAGAGGCTCAGGCTGAGGCAAGACTGCTGATGCTGTCTGCCAACAACCTGCTCCGTCCCCAGGACGGCAAGCCTGTTACCGTTCCTACCCAGGATATGATCCTCGGTGCTTACTATCTGACCTATACCAGACTGGGCAAGGCAGAAAAGGGCGCAGAGGAAGTGGTCATCGCAAACGCCGGTGACAGCGGCTGGGAAGTCGGTCAGCTGGTGGATGGCGACGAGTTTGTTGCCATGAATAAGCAGTTGAAGGCTGAGGGCAAGACTCAGGCAACCTTCCGTCCCAAGCTGGCTTACTCCAGCGTGGAAGAGGCTATTGCCGCATATGCCGACGGTGTTGTGGGTCTGCATGCTCCCATTTTGGTTCGCTACGGCAAGGAAGTAGACGGCCAAATGCGCTACAAGCTAATCAATGCCACCGTGGGTCGTCTGATCTACAACGAGCCCATTCCTCAGGATCTGGGCTTCGTGAACCGGAACGATCCCGACCATGCTTTCGACCTGGAAGTAGACTTCCTGGTTGGCAAGAAGCAGCTGGGTAAGATCATTGACAAGTGTATCCGCAAGCACGGCTTTACCGTGGCTACGGAAATGCTGGACCGGGTCAAGGCTTTGGGCTACAAATACTCCACCAAGGGTGCTATCTCCGTGTCTATTGCAGATATGGTGGTTCCCGAGATCAAGTATCAGCTGGTTCGCGAGGCGGAAGAGAAGGTCGTGGAAATCGAGCAGTTCTACCGTCAGGGCTTCATTACCAATGAAGAGCGTTACCGCCTGGTGGTTCAGCAGTGGGAAAAGACCACCGCAGATGTTACCGGCGCTCTGCAGGGCAACCTGGATGAGTTCAACCCCATCTACATGATGGCGGACTCCGGCGCTCGTGGTAGCATGGCTCAGATCCGTCAGCTGGCCGGTATGCGTGGCTTGATGGCCGATACCGCCGGCCGTACCATCGAGATCCCCGTTAAAGCAAACTTCCGTGAAGGCCTTAGTGTTCTGGAGTACTTCATTTCCTCCAGAGGCGCTCGTAAGGGCATGACCGATACGGCTCTGCGTACCGCTGACTCCGGTTACCTGACCCGCCGAATGGTTGACGTTTCTCAGGATGTGATCATCCGGGAGTACAACTGTGGCACTGCCAACGGTATTTGGGTGGGCGCAGTTTACGACAAGAACGGCGATGTGGTGGATTCCTTCGGCAATCGGATCCGCGGCCGTTATCCTGTCAGCGATATTCTGCATCCCGTTACCGGTGAACTGATCCACTCCAAGGATGTCATGATGATGCCCGAGGATGCTGAGAAGTTCGAGAAGGCCGGTATTGAGAAGATTTATATCCGTACCATTCTGGGCTGCCGTGCCCGGGTGGGTGTTTGCGCCAAGTGCTACGGCATGAACCTGGCCACCTCTAAGGAAGTGGACCTGGGCGAGGCTGTTGGTATTATCGCAGCCCAGTCCATCGGCGAACCCGGTACTCAGCTGACCATGCGTACCTTCCACTCCGGCGGCGTTGCGGGTGACGATATCACCCAGGGTCTGCCCAGAGTTGAAGAACTGTTCGAGGCTCGCCGTCCCAAGAAGATGGCAACCATCGCAGAAGTTACGGGTGTGGTTTCTGTGGACGAGTCCCACCGCAGCGCCCTGCGTAACATTACGGTTACTGCAGAGGACGGTGAGGTGAAGAGCTATCAGGTGCCTTACTCTGTTGGCCTGAAGGTTCAGAACGGCAAGTCTGTTCTGAAGGGCGAGCCCATCACCGATGGTGCTCTGTATCCCCAGGATGTTCTGCGGATTTCCGGCGTGGAAGCTGTCCAGGATTATCTGGTGCAGTCCGTCCAGGCGGTGTACCGTCAGCAGGGCGTTGAAATCAACGATAAGCACATTGAAGTTATCATCCGTCAGATGATGCGTAAGGTTCGGGTGGAAGAACCCGGCGATACCGCACTGCTCACCGGAACTGTGGTGGATGTCTTCGAGTTTGAGGATGCCAACGCAGCGGTTCAGGCCCGGATCGATGCAGGTGAAGAGGATCTGAAGCTGGCAGAAGCTTCTGCTATGCTGCTGGGTATTACCAAGGCTGCACTGGCTACCGATTCCTTCCTGTCTGCCGCATCCTTCCAGGAAACCACCAAGGTTCTGACCGATGCCGCTATTAAGGGCAAGGTCGATAAGCTGGTGGGTCTGAAGGAGAATGTACTGATCGGTAAGCTGATCCCTGCCGGTTCCGGCATGATGGCCTACCGGGATTACGAGCCCGGCAACACTCCCGAAGCCCGGCTGCCTGAGGAGACTCTCAGCAAGCTGATGAACTAATCTCAATACAACAGGGCGTGTCGCAAAAGCGACACGCCCTGAAGCTTTTTCGATGAATTGCCATTTCTCGGGCAGATAGTAAGAACCGGCGGCAAAGCCGCCGAGCTTCCCCTAGGGGGGAAGCTGGCACAAAAAACGGCTTTTCGGAACCGTTTTTTGTGACTGATGAGGGGATTTCCTTTATATTTCCCCTCATCCGCCTCGCATTCGCTCGGCACCTTCCCCCCAGGGGGAAGGTTTTAACTGCCCGACAAACGGAAAATTGACTTTATGAAACGAAAACCGGCCGCTGCGGGTACAGCGGCCGTTGCAATATTATTTACAAATCTCCAATACCTGCGCCAAATTCCGGATGTCGTAGTCGATCCGCAGATTTTCGGGGAGGGGAAGCCCCTTGGGATTGTACCAGCAGGTTTGGATGCCCACATTGTTGCCACCCCGGATATCGCTGGTAAGAGAATCACCCACGATCAACACCTCTTTGGAATCGAAAGCACCGATTTTTTGCCAAACAGCATCAAAAAATGCCACATTGGGTTTGTCGATGCCAATCTCATCGGAAATGAAGATGTGGTCGAAAATCTGATCCAAGCCGGAGGCGGCCAGTTTTTTCTTTTGGGCAATGGCGGTGCCGTTGGTCACCGCGCATTGGAGTACTTTTCCCTTGAAAGCCAGCAAGGTCTCCAAAGCGTTGGGGCAGAAGCAGACGGTATCTCCCAAAGCCAGCTGATAAGCGGCATTGAAGTCTGCCACACAGCCGGTGTCCAGTCCGTATTTGCGGAAAAAGGTTTCAAAACGGCCGGTAAGCACCTGGGGCTTGGTCAGTTCACCGGTCTCCAGCTTTCGCCAGAACCCTGCATTGATGGTGCTGTAGTCGGCCAGCATAGCATCGGTGCAGGTGCCGAGACCAAATTTTTGAAACAAAGCGCGGATGGCGGCAGCTTCCGCGCTGTGAAAGTCCAGCAAGGTGCCGTCTACATCCCATAAAATGACTTGAATCATAGGATTCTCCTTTATGAATAACATATATCCAGTTTATCAGCTTTCCGGTTTTTCGTCAACAATGCCTTTTTGGAAGAAACAGAAAACTTTTTCCATAAAATTTGTTGACAATTCTGAAAATTTGCGTATAATAAGTCTCTGTATGGATACAAAAGATGTTAGTATAATCCCGGAATGCGGAAATTTGGCCGTTTTAGCCAATTCAACAGTGGTTGTAGGGGCAAAACAGCTAAAAAAAGCCTTGTCAAAAGGTGTTGCGACCAAGGTTTTCCTGGCCCAAAATGCAGACCCGGTGATCACCGAACCCCTGGAGGCTATGTGCCTTGCCAATCACATTCCCTGCCTTTGGATCAGCACCATGCTGGATCTTGGCTGTGCCTGCGGAATCGATGTGGGTGCGGCGGCAGCTGCCGTGATCGGCTGAATTTGGTTCTACCGGAATTTTTCCGTAGAATAAATACCCCACCGAAAGGTGAGAACAAAAGAAAGGAGAAAATCAATGCCTACTTTTAATCAGCTCGTCAAGTATGGCCGTCAGCAGGTCACCTACAAGTCCACCGCTCCCGCTCTGCAGAGAGGTCTGAACACTCTGGAGAACAAGGCTACTACTCTGCCTTCCCCCCAGAAGCGCGGTGTCTGTACTGCTGTTCGTACCACCACCCCCAAGAAGCCGAACTCCGCTCTGCGTAAGATCGCCCGTGTGCGTCTGACCAACGGTATGGAAGTTTCCGCTTA
>JAGBTV010000002.1 GCA_017631155.1 Oscillospiraceae bacterium
CTCAGGGACACCGTTTATATGTTGCCACCTCCAAACCGGAGTGGATGGCCGTTGAGATCCTTACCAAATTTGGTCTTGCCCCCTACTTTGACATCATCGCAGGCGCGACAATGGACGGCGTCCGGGACGCAAAAGCGGATGTGATCGCTTATCTGCTGGAGCAGACCGGTAATGTCTCTGAAGCAATGATGGTTGGCGATACCGCCTTTGATGTAATCGGTGCCGCTGCCCACGGCATCCCAACCATCGGTGTCAGCTGGGGTTACGGAACAGTGGAAAGCATGGTAACCGCCGGAGCCGCGGGAATCGCGAACACCATGGATGAACTGTTTGCGCTTTTGAATGGATAAACTGCAAACTCCCCATTGCGAACGCAATGGGGAGTCGTTTTATAATTGGTCTTATACCGGAAATACATTTGTAAGAAGGATCAGAAGTGGCAATGCAAGGGTAAATATGCTTACCAGCCAAGGGGTCAATGTTCTGCGGGAAACAAACATCAGCAAAAGGCAAAGCGCAGTCAACGCAACCGGTCCAAGGACAGCAAGCTCACGAACTACCTGAATATCAAAATCGCCGGTGATCTGCAGGTCCAATCCAACAACCTTAGGTAGTTTTTCCAGATTATAGAAAGCCAGATATACCGCTGCCCAGGCAACCGGAATGGCGAGGAACACCTTGCGCATACGGTACAGCAGCTTTCCGGCAACCTTACACGCCGCCCACAGTTCTTTCAAGAACCGGCCGATTTTCTCCAATATCGGTTTTGAAGCCGTGCATACCCTGTTCCAAAGGGACAGGAATTCATCATAAAAACGCATAACCCACCTCCGGGGCGAATAGTGTGTTTACATCATAGCATATTTAAGCTGATGTTGCAATAGAGTTATTTTCGAATAAAAGAACGATTATTTTCTTTGAGTGAATAATTAAAAGCCAGTGAGTCCGAATAAACGGATCATACTTCATAAAACCAGTAGAAATTCAGTCCCAGACAAGGTATAATAGGGGTGAAACTGCTGGAATTTACTGAAATTTGCGCATGACAACCGGACGACGGCTATTTTCTTGAAAAAGAAAATGCAACCCTCGCCTGAGCAGCTCTATTCTTGGACTGCTCCACCGGCAATGATGTTGGTTAGTTAGGTTTTGTTTTGAGAAGTGCTGGTTTCAGGAAGACCTCGTCCGGGGGAATTGGAGCGAGGTCAAGAAGTTCCAGCAGTTTCTTTTCGTTTTCACCCACAAACAGATCAAAGGGTGTTCGGTTGTCAAATAATTCTCTTGCTACGCTGTTTATGTGGCTTGTGGCCAAAGTAACCTGTGCCTTTGTCAGATCCTTGAATGAGGTGCCCTTTGGCAGGATCCGTCGCAGCAGAACGTGGTTCTTCTCCACATGAGGCTTCTGCCAGGATGCTTGTGGATCACAGTAAAAGATCTTTGTTCTGGGGCAGTTGTTAGGTGCGTGCTCCAGCTGATCCGGGTCTTTGAATTCCACACCGTTGTCGGTAAGAATTACCGGAAACAGAGCACGGAAGGCTTCCAAACCCAGTTTCTCGGTCAGATAATCAAAGACCGCCAGGACACTTTCCTGTGTTCCGTCCTTCATCAGGAACACAAGCATAAAGTTGCTGTTTCGGAAGATCATAGTCAGTAGCATCTTCTTACAACCCCGTGCACTCTTAACTGTATCCATTTCTACCACAGAGATTCCCGGATTCATTTCCAGAAATTCGTTAAATGCCTCGTAGGTTCTGCCACGACGGAATTTGTATTCCATTTTGGTCAGTATCGGCTTGGTTTTCCGCTGCCTATAGGCGACTTTCTTTGGCAGATCGATATTCTTGACAGAGAAGGCATTGGCATCTATATAGTTATAGATCGTCTTTTCTGACAGACCAATTTCTTCTCTGTGGGTAGCAAGAATGTGGTTAATGGATTGACCTTTGGCAACCAAGGGCGTAAGCAGCTCACCGATTTCTACCAACCGTTCCGGTGTGGTGCGGATACCAATCCTGGCATCCCGCAACTCCTTCTTGTAGGCCGCATTCGCCCGGTGCGCGGTGTAGTAGGCATGGTTGCGCTTGCAGGTTTTCTGCTGCTCACAGCCGGTGCAAACATAGGGCGGTTTTTCAAGCTTTGGACAATGAGGAGATTGATAACCGGGACACAGCTCCCGACAGTCATATTCCTGACAGAACTTGCAGCGGTTAATGCAGGAATAGATAGATTCTGTTGGACAAAGATTCCGGCGCAGACAAGAGTGGTACAAAATACAGTCATTCCTGTCGTCCCGAAAGCGCTGCACAAAAACACGGTGATTTTTCACATCCCGTGAGATTGTGGTAGCGGAACGATTAAGCTGCTTAGCGATCTCAGCGAATGACTTTTCATGAACCAGAGCGCGCTCGATAAAGGCACGCTCAGACAGAGATAAATGTTTTGCCATAATTGCCGTCCTTTCCACCGGCAGGCAGTCCAGGACTATTATACAAAACATCTCTGTAAATCTAAATGCAAGTATTTTTATCAAGAGTATAAGAAAAAACTGCATTTAGTTTTTCAATCAACGGTTTTGACAGATTCAAAATAGTCCCTATTTTTTGGACAGGATCTGTGATATTATGTAGAAAAAGAAAGGCGGTGATCGTATGCTGCACCTTTTGTTGGGTACGGATTGGGTAACGGTAAGAGAAGAAATACTGAAGCGGATCTCTCAGGATGTTTCTGCCTGCAAGTCTGGCAGAATCCTGATGGTACCCGAACTGATCAGCCACGACATGGAGCGCAGACTCTGTGTTGTTGCCGGGGATACTGCCAGCCGATACGCCGAAATGTTGTCCTTTACAAGACTTACCCGCAGAGTTTCGGAATATACCGGTCATCCTGCCCAAAGCTGCATGGATAATGGCGGTCGGGTGGTCGCCATGGCTGCCGCCGCAAGACAGCTTCACAGCCGCTTGAAAG
>JAGBTV010000099.1 GCA_017631155.1 Oscillospiraceae bacterium
AACTGTATCGAAAGTGTGTAGATTTCTCGCATCTCTTCGTTCGCTCGAAATGACAGACTTGAGAGTAAACTCACCGATAAACGGGAATTGGCAAAGGCTTACCCTAATTCCTAATTCGCAGAGCGGTGTCCAAGAGCGTAACGAATCCCACCCGACAGCCAGTCCCGAAATTGCCTGCGGGCGCTTGCCCGCCTGACAAACGGGAATTTGAAGATTTCAACCAAGCAGCGAACCGGGCGAAATGAGATGAGTAACGAATCCCACCCGACAGCCAGTCCCGAAATTGCCTGCGGGCGCTTGCCCGCCCTAATTGTTAAATTTTTTATTTGGGTTGCATATGGCGGCAAGCTATGGTAGAATGTTCCGTAGCTTGCTACATTTTTCGAAAGAGGGTGTTTTTTTGCCCGCCACTTACGGCCACAGCATTCGGGTTCTTCATTGGTGCACCGATCAGACCATCTCCAACGCGTTGGCAGAAATGGACTTGACCGCCGCCCAGGGACGGATCATCGGTTTCCTGGCACACCGGAAAGAACCCCCCTGCTCCCGGGACATTGAAGCACAATTTCAGCTGAGCCACCCCACGGTATCGGGACTGCTATCCCGACTGGAGAAAAAGGGCTTTCTGGAATTTCGCCCCGATAACCTGGATGGGCGGTGCAAACGGATCTTTCTATTGGAAAAAGGTCTGAAATGCCATGAGTTGATCCACAAGACGATTCACGCCAACGAGCAGACCATCGTTTCCGATTTTACTGAAGAAGAAAAGGCCCTGTTCTCTCATTTCCTGGACCGGGCCATTCAGAACATGGGCGGCAATCCCTGCTGCCCAAACAAGGAGGAATCCCATGATTAGACGGCTTGCCCGGTGCATCCGGGAATACAAATGGGCTGCCATCTTAAGCCCTGTGTGCATGATTGGCGAGGTTGCCATGGAAGTGACCATCCCCATGGTCATGGCAAACCTTTATGACTACGGTATCAAATTCCAAAACATGTCCTACATCACCAGACAGTCTATCCTTTTGGTGATCTGCGCCTTGGCATCTTTAAGCTTTGGCATCCTTTCGGCGGTTTTCGCTTCCAAAGCCGGCACCGGCTTTGCCCGGAATCTGCGCCACGATATGTTCCATCATGTTCAAAACTACAGCTTCCGGAGCATCGATAAGTTCTCCACTGCCTCTATCGTCACACGGCTGACCTCGGATGTTGCCAACCTGCAGATGTCTTTCCAAATGCTCATTCGTATGGCCATCCGCTGCCCCATGATGCTGATTTTGGCTTTAGTGCAGGCGCTGCGTATCAGTACCAAACTCAGCACCATTTACATGATCGTCATGCCCATTTTGGCATTGGTGTTGATTCTGCTGACCCCTGCGGTATTTAAAATCTTCGACCGTGGCTTTAAGACCATCGACAAACTGAACAACACCGTTCAGGAGAACATCCACGGCATTCGGGTTGTCAAGAGCTTCGTTCGGGAGAAAAAGGAAACCGAAAAGTTTACCGAGGTTTCCGACTCTCTGTACAAAGACTTCTCCAAGGCTGAAAAAATCCTTGCCCTCAACGCCCCGGTAATGCAGTTCTGTGTGTATGCCTGCATGCTCTTCATTTCCTGGGTGGGCGCGCAGATGATCGTAGCCTCCGGCAACAATCCCGACATTGGACTGACCACCGGTCAGCTCAGCGCCATGTTCGGCTTTACCACCCAGATCCTCATGGGTCTGATGACCCTTTCCATGGTCTTTGTTATGCTGACCATGAGCCGCACCCCCTTGCGTCGCTGCGGTGAGTTGCTTTCTGAGGTGCCGGACCTGACCTCTCCCGAAAACCCTGTGACGGAGATCCCCGACGGATCTATCGACTTTGTAAATGTTTCTTTCCGCTATTCGGACACTGCCGGCAGAAATTCTTTGGACAGCATCAATCTTCACATTCCCAGCGGCGCTACCGTAGGCATTTTGGGCGGTACCGGCTCCGGCAAGTCCACCCTGGTGCAGCTTATCCCCCGTCTGTACGATGTGACAGAAGGTTCTCTGAAGGTTGGCGGCCGGGATGTTCGGGAGTATGATCTGGAAATGCTTCGGGACAACGTGGCCATGGTGCTGCAGAAAAATGTGTTGTTCTCCGGCACCATCAAGGAAAACCTGCGCTGGGGCAACCCCGATGCCACCGACGAAGAAATGGAACATGCCTGCCGCCTGGCCTGCGCCCACGATTTCATCTCCTCCTTCCCCGACGGGTACGACACCCACATTGAACAGGGCGGCAAAAATGTTTCCGGCGGTCAGAAGCAACGGCTTTGTATCGCCCGGGCGTTGCTGAAGAAACCCAAAATTCTGATTCTGGACGACTCTACCTCCGCAGTAGACACGGCTACAGACGCCTCCATCCGCCAGGCCTTCCGGGATCACATTCCCGGAACTACCAAGCTGATTATTGCCCAGAGGGTAGCCTCCGTGCAGGAATCGGATCTGATCCTGGTGCTGGATAACGGCGGTATCGCCGCTGTGGGTACCCACGAACAGTTGCTGAATGATTCCCAGATCTACCGGGAAGTCTTTGAATCCCAGAAGAAGGGAGGGGATGAATAATGCCTCCTGCAAGAATGCATGGTGACGGCCGCAAAGCAAAAAATCCCCGTAAGACCCTGCTTCGGCTGTTAAGCTATCTGAAAAAATACTGGTACATTCTGATTTTGGTATTTTTCTGCATCGTCGCCAACTCCATCGCCCAGACTACCGGCTCGGTTGCCCTGGGTAAGCTGGTGGACAACTATATTCTGCCCATGGTGAGCAAGCAGGACAGTAATTTCGCCCCGGTGTTCCGATTCCTGCTGGAGATCGCTGTCATCTATGTCATCGGCCTGCTGGCATCCTTCGGTCTGAACTTCCTGATGGTGGGTGTGACCCAGGGCATTCAGAAAACCGTCCGGGATGAAATGTTCACCAAGATGCAAAAGCTGCCCCTGCGGTATTTCGATTCCACAGCCGCCGGCAATACCATGTCCCGATACACCAGCGATGTGGATACTATGCGGCAGATGCTCTCTCAATCCATTCCCCAAACGGTATCTTCTTTGGTCACCCTGATCGTGGTTCTGTACCGGATGCTTATCACCTCCTGGATCCTCACCTGTGTGGCCATGGTCACCATTGCCGGTGTCATTTTTATAACCAAGACCTTGGCCGGAAAGTCCGGCAAGTTCTTCATTGCCCAACAGCGGTCTTTGGGTGCTGTAAACGGCTACATTGAAGAAATGATTAACGGACAGAAAGTAGTTAAGGTCTTCAACCACGAGGATGTCTGTAAAGAAGAATTTGACAAGCTCAACGAGCATCTTCGGGTAAATGCCTACTCTGCCGGCAAGTTTGCCAACATGATGGGCCCCATCAACAATAACTTAGGCTATGTCCAGTATGCGGTGCTGGCTATCTTCGGCGGTATTTTGGTGGTATCCAGCGAAGGTACTATGCTGAGCTTGGGTAGCCTGATGGCCTTTATGATGCTCAGCAAATCCTTCAACATGCCCATCAACATGATCTCCAATCAGATCAATTCTATCATCATGGCTTTGGCCGGCGCAGAGCGCGTCTTCGAGCTGATGGACGAAGAGCCGGAAGCTGACAACGGCTATGTGACTCTGGTAAACGCCAAGCTGGATGAAAACGGCGAGATTACCGAGTGCAGCCAGCGCACCGGCCACTGGGCCTGGCGGCATCCTCATCAGGCTGACGGCTCCGTCACCTACACCCCCCTTAAGGGTGACATTGTGATGGATATGGTGGATTTCGCCTATGTGCCGGAGAAGCAGGTTCTCTACGATGTGACCCTCTATGCCCATCCCGGTCAGAAGATCGCTTTTGTGGGCGCTACCGGTGCAGGCAAAACCACCATCACCAACCTGATAAACCGGTTTTACGATATTGCCGACGGCAAGATCCGTTATGATGGCATCAATATCAACAAGATCAAAAAAGCCGATTTGCGCCGCAGCCTGGGTGTGGTGCTTCAGGAGACCAACCTGTTTACCGGCACCGTTATGGACAATATCCGGTACGGCAAGCTGGACGCCACCGACGAAGAGTGCATTGCTGCGGCAAAACTGGCCAACGCCCACGATTTCATCACCCGGCTTCCCAAGGGTTACGAAACCGAGCTTACCGGCAACGGTGCTAATCTTTCTCAAGGTCAGCGGCAGCTCATTGCCATCGCCCGGGCGGCAGTGGCCGATCCTCCTGTCATGATTTTGGATGAGGCTACCTCCTCCATTGATACCCGTACCGAGGTTTTGGTGCAGAAGGGTATGGACTCTTTGATGAAGGGTAGAACCACCTTTGTCATTGCCCACCGGCTCAGCACCGTTATGAACTCCGACTGTATCATGGTTTTGGATCACGGCCGGATCATCGAACGGGGCACCCACGAAGAGCTGATCGCCCAAAAGGGCACCTATTACCGGCTCTATACCGGTGCTTTTGAGCTGGAATGATTGCTAACAATAAAACTCCCGGAGGAATCCGGGAGTTTTATTGTTAGCGTCGATATAAATCCCTGGCGGGATTTTCGATATGCGCGATGCGCTCGATATGTGCTGACGCACGAATGGATAATTAAGGTGTTTCCTTCGGAAGTGATTTAAAATATGTCGCCGAAGGCGACTCCTTCATTTTCCATTATCCATTTTCCATTATCCATTAGCAGGCGCAGCCTGCCCGACAAACCGCAATTTATTGGACACGGCAAAGTTTGCAGCATCTATTTTCTTTTTCTTTTTTCAAAAAAGTATTTACATTTTTGTTCCAATCGTGTATGATAGGTGCGAACAGAGTAGAAGATACCGCGTTAAGTGCCACCGGGACGGGGAGTTGCCCGGAGGACGAAGGAATTTTTCCACGATGGTGTTTTCGCACCCGCTGCCCATATAGGATATCCTCCTTTATGAGAGGCGATACTCGGTCGGGCGAATGGTCAGGCTGTTTACGCTGCCTTGCCCAACTGTATCTGTACCAACTCCCTTGCGCTGCGCGCAGGGGCTTTTTGTTGGTACGCCGGTTGGCCAGTCGCCCATAAATAAGGAGGTTATTTTTATGCCAAATCCCGCCAGAAAAACTTCGCCTACCAAAACCATCACCGTTTGCGCCCTGCTGGCTGCCATCAGTATCGTTATGGCAAGACTCTTGAGCTTTGCCACACCAGGGGGCGTCCGTTGGTCTTTGGACAAATTCCCGCTGTTTCTTGCCGGTATGCTGTTCGGTCCGTTAATGGGTGGTCTCACCGGTTTTGCTGCAGATTCCCTGGGTAGTCTTATGCAGTTTGGATTTAATCCCATCCTGTGTCCCCCTGCGGTTCTTTATGGTGTAATCGGCGGCCTGTTCCGTTGGTATCTGAAGAAAAATCCATCGATCTTCCGCCTGGCTGTAAGCTATCTGTGCCCCATTGTATTTGGCTCGATCCTGTATCAAAGCTGTGCCCTAACTTATCTCTATTTCGACGGCACATTCCGGGAAGGTCTTATATACTATCTCAGCACCCGCTCCGTCCAGTTCGCAATTATGCTGGTGGTTGAGGTATCTATTATTTACTCACTCATGAAATTTAAGGTTTTTTCCCGGCTGGGTCTATGGTCCCCGGTGAAGAGATCTTCTCAATAATTACCTTGCATCCGCAGAAAGGAATCCTGTTTTTATGAACGCAAATGAAGCTATTGCATACATCCATTCCTTCTTTTGGAAAGGCAGTATTCCCGGACTGAGCAGAACCCAGGAATTGCTCCGTCTCCTGGGAAACCCGGAGAAGAAACTGAAATTCATCCACATTGCCGGCACCAACGGCAAGGGCAGCACCGCGGCCATGAGCGCATCCATTCTGCAAAAGGCCGGCTACCGGGTGGGTCTTTACACTTCCCCCTATATTTTCCGCTTCAACGAGCGTATGCAGGTCAACGGTGAGCTGATTCCCGACGAAGATGTGGCGACCATTACAGAGTATGTCAAGCAATACGCTGAGACCATGGAAGAAAAGCCCACGGAATTTGAGCTGGTTACCGCCATCGGTTTTGAATACTTTGCCCGTCAGAACTGCGACATTGTCGTGCTGGAAGTAGGCATGGGCGGTGCTTTGGATTCCACCAATGTCATCCCTGTTCCGGAAGTGGCTGTCATCACCAACATCGGTTTGGATCATACAGAAGTTCTTGGTGACACGGTGGAAAAGATCGCCGAAACAAAAGCCGGCATCTTCAAAGACGGCGGTCATGCCGTGATCTATCGCGGAATCCCCTCTGTGGAAGCTGTTTTTGAGAGAATCTGCCAGGAGCGCAATGTAACCCTGCGGAAAGCTGACTTCGCCTCCCTGACGCTGAAGCGCCACTCTTTGGAGGGTCAGGTTTTTGATTGCGGCAACCGCAAGGATCTGGCGATGCCTCTGCTGGGCGACCATCAGCTGCACAACGCCTCTGTGGTGCTGTCTATTATGGATACGCTGAAAGACATGGGCTGGCAGATCACCGAAGAAAACATCCGGGACGGTCTTCGGGATACTTCCTGGCCCGGCCGGTTTGACATTATCAGCCGGGATCCCCTGTTTATCATTGACGGCGGTCACAATCCCCAGTGCATTGAAGCCCTGGTCAAGAACATTGAAGATTATCTGGCCGGCCGCAATGTCATTGCCCTTACCGGTGTGCTGGCAGACAAGGACTACGGTGATATGTACAAGCCTGTGATGCCCCTTGTGCATCAGTTTGTCTGTATCACACCTCCCAATCCCCGGAAGCTGGAAGCTGTCGAATTGGCGCAGCATCTGACCAGAGCCGGTGCTAACGCAACCGCCTGTGAAAGCGTGGAAGCCGGTGTCCGCAAAGCCCTGGAGCTGGCAGGAAAAGACGGCGTTGTTCTGTGCTTCGGCTCTCTTTACACCATCGGTGATATCCGCAATGCCTTGCTGGACATTCTGTCTCTCGGCTAAAGAATCTATGTAATTTCCCATGCGGAGACAGTAGATCCTGTCTCCGCATGATTTTTCTCGGCAAGGATACCAATCTCGATCAAATATATTGTGGAAATGAACATATTTTTTTATTTCTTGTGAAATGTTAGTTTGACAAGCAGGGGATTCTTAGTTATAATACTGTTAAAATGCAAAGGAGTAGCTTTATGCATCTGCACCACGATCACATCGGCGGTCACGGACATGACCACGAGCATACTCACACCCATGAGCACTCCCACGATGGGGTGACCCATACTCACGCCCATGCCCATGAACACAACCATGACCATGTGCATCCCCACCAGCATGACCATCTTCATGCCGAGGGCGCTGCCCACAATCATTCCCACGATTGCAGCGGTCAGTGTCAGGGCTGTCAAAGCGCTTGCCAGCACACCCCCATGGAAGAGCTGGTAGCTTTGATGAAATACATGGTTAGCCACAACGCCGCCCACGCCAAGGAGCTGGCAGACCTTGCCAACGAGTTGGAAAAGGCCGGCAGCCACAGTGCCTACGAGCAGGTAATGGCTGCTGTATCCGATTTTGAAAAAGGCAATATGCGCTTGAGCGTTGTGCTGGCCAGCCTGGATGCAAAGTGAGGTTTTCCTATGTGTCTTTCTACGGTTTATAAAAACACCATGACCCCCGAAACGGTGGTTATGAAAAATGTGATGAAAATCGAATGCAAGGATGGTCTCGTCCTGCTGACAGACTTGATGGAACGCACCGTTGCCATTGAAGGCACGCTGGAAAGCGCCAATTTGGTAGACGGTTTCGTTATCGTCAAGGAAGCCGTCTAATCGTTTTTCTGTTAAAAACCCGGATACCCGGAAGATTATACAATACACAAAATGCTAGGAGGAAAATGAAATGAGCAAGATCACCAAGCTGCTGGCGATGCTGCTGGCTTTGGTTTTGGTAGTTTCTTTGTTCGCCGGCTGTACCCCCGAGGACGGCCCCACCAAGGAAACTCAGGCTCCCACCCAAGGAACAGAAAATAAGAATCCTACCAACGGTAACGACAGCGACAATGACCAGGTTTCTGCAGAGGTTCCCGTTGAGAACGATATGTTCCCGTTGGCAAAGCCCGTTACCTTCCGTATCGCTATCCGTGGTCAAAAGGAATATCAGTCTCTGATTGAGCGCTGTGAATGGTACAAGTATCTGGTTGAGAAGACCAATGTCCGTCTGCAGTGTATTGTTCTGGGCGACGATTACATGGAAAACCTGAACATCCTGATCTCTGCCAACGTCACTCCCGACGCCATTCTCGGCCCCGACACCCTGTCTTCTGCTCAGGTTGTTGACTTTGCTGACCAGGGCAAGCTGCATTCTTTGGAGCAGTGGATCACCGATCCCAAGATCATGCCCAACTACCAGAAGGCTTTGGAGGCTGTTCCCGGTGCTCTGAGCAAGATGACCAATGCCGACGGTCACATTTGGTCCCTGTCCGGTCTGTCCGAAGCCGAAGGCACTGCTTGGGATTCCCCCCTGACTGTCAACATCGAGTGGCTGAAGCAGGTTCCCGGTTATGAAGACGGCAAAACCTTCCCCCAGACTGTTGAGGAATTCACCAACGTTCTTCGTTACTTCAAGACTCACGACATGAACGGCAACGGTGATGTGAATGACGAGATTCCTCTGCTGATGGTTTCCTCCAGCGATGCCGGCGATGCCAAGGCTACTTTGCAGGGTCTGATGAACCTGTGGGGTCTGAGCACCACCGATTCTTCCGGAGAATATTATGTACATGTTAACGACGAGGGCGTTTGCGCCCTGGCTCCTCAGACCCAAAACTACCGGGATTGCCTGACCTGGATCAACACCTGGTGGAAGGAAGGCCTGATTTGGAACAAGTTCTTCGACAATGTTTCCGCAGAAGAATTGGCCGCAGTTGCCGGCGCTGAGACCGCTTCCTGGGGCTTCTTCAACGGTGAAACCTGGTTCAACAATGGCTCCGAAGACAACGGCAACCTGGCATGGCGGGATGCCCAGACTTTGGTCGTTCCCTTCAACACCGGTTACGAAACCCGTTATTTCCTGAACCCCTCTCTGCAGGGCAACCTGAATGCCCTCACCATTTTTAAGACCTGTAAGAATCCCCACATTCTGCTGGCATGGATGGATCAGTTCTTCACCCTGGCTGGCACGCGGAGCGCTGAGTCCGGTATGCCCAACGAATGGACTCTTTGGAATGATTCCGATGATTACAAGGATTACTACACCCAGAACCCCACCTGGTACATTGACAGCGACGGTTCTCTCAAGTATCCCTCTGCCGAGAATACTTCCTGGGTGGATCTGAACACCTACGACGCAACCCTGGCCACCAAACAGTCTACCAATCATCCCACTTGGAATGCAATCTTTAACCTAAACGATGTCTTCAAGTGTATCACACCGGAAGCCTACATGAACGGTCAGTGGGAGAGCAACCAGAACTCCGAAGCCTATGTCCTGGGTAAGTTCATGGAAGAAAACGCCTCCCTGTTCGACCACAACGCCTGGCCTCGCGCATGCGTCTCTGAAGCAGAACAGGGTGATCTGGACTTCCTGTGGGCTGATATAAAGCTCATCTGCGCTCGGTATGAGAAGGCATTCATCACCGGCGAACTCCGCCTGAACAACTCCAACTGGAATACCTTCCAGAAGGAACTGGAATATGCCGGTATCAATGATCTGGTTGCGCAGCTGCAGATCATTTGGGATCGCTATTCTGCTTAATTCCCGATAACGCAAAACTTTTCCTAAAAACAGGAGGGGCCGGTTGGTCCCTCCTGTTTTTATTGCGCGAGAATTGGTGTTTATCGATACATGGCCAAACCGGGAGCATCTCCTGCCAACAGACTGATCTGATACAGAAGCTTTGCCGTTTCCCCGCGGGTCAGCGTTTCCATGGCCTGTACGGTAACACCGCTGTCCTGCAGCGCAGCTACCGCTACAGCTGCCCAACGAGGCACATCTTCACGGCCTTCATCCACCACCGTCATGACAGCCAAATCCAGGGCATTTTGCAGCATTACCGCGGCTGTACCGCCGGTAATGGGTGCACCAAGGGTTTCTGTCTGCTCAGCAGGCAATCCTGCTGTCAGCCCCGAACGCAGAGCCGCGGCAAGATAGGGCCGAAGCCACTGGGGAACCTCTTGAACATAGCCGGTATAATTCTCCTTTTCATCCAGAGGAATTCCCAGTGCCTTGACCATCATCACCAAAAACTCTTCCTGACTAACAGGCTTTTCTGCCTGGAAGCAAAGCTGACCGCCCAAGGTCTCACCTACAAAAAGACCGTTGTTTTTCAGCCATTCAGCTTCAAACCGGCAATCTGAACCTACGGTATCCGTATACTGGGCCGCATCTCCGGGCTTCAGTACCGTTACAGTAACGGTAGCCTCCCGGGATACATTGCCGGCCGGATCGGTTGCGGTATAGGTGAAAGAATCCACACCCACTTTATTTTTCTTGGGGGTATACACAAAGGAGCCATCCTCTGCCACCGTCAAAGTTCCTCGCTTCGGCTGTCGGGTGACGGTATAGGTCAACTGCTTCCCTTCCGGGTCTGTCACCTTCAAATTTCCGGTATTGGGCAGGTTCTTGTAGGTTTCCAGGGCAGAATCCACTGCCACGGGAGCCTTGTCTTCCTTACCCCGGATAGAGACCGTAACTGTTGCAGACTTTTCCACCCGATTTTCATAAATGGGAAGATAAGACATGACCGCCTGGGCATCCAGCTGGGTGTCCAAAGGAGAAAAAGTCATTTTCTCCAGCTGATCCACCGTCAAAATATCTCCGGGTCGCAGCACTCTGCCCCCCAGCATTACCGTTCCCGTGCTGACATCCGGCAGGTCTGTGATACAAATCCCTACCAAATCCTCATTTTGGGAAAAATCTTCCGTCTGAAAGCAATAAACTGCGCCGCTTTCCACCTCTGCTGCAGAAGCTACACCGCACAGCAGGCTCAAGCCAACAGCTGCCGCTGTCAGCAGCCAGACGATTCGTTTATGAAACATTCCATTAACCTCCTAAAAATGTGCTGTAGAGGTATTGTTTGCCATCGCTTCCGAAAATATTCCGCTTAATGCCGGATTATTTTTATTTTCCGCTGTCTGCCCCTTGCTTTTTTTGTCAAGTTCCGTCATAATAATAGATAATAATTCCTGCTTTTGGGAGGACCGTTATGGAAGCACTTTATCACCGTATTCGTCAGGAGGGCAAGATCCTGCCTGGTAGCATTGTCAAGGTGGACAGTTTTCTGAATCATCAGGTGGATGCCCGTTTTCTGGGAGAACTTGCCCAGGAATTCGCCCGTCGGTTTGATGTTTCCCGGGCTACCAAGATTCTGACCGCAGAAGCCAGCGGTATCCCCCTGGCATCGGTTTGCTCCTATTGCTATGGTATTCCCATGGTGTTTGCCAAAAAGGCAAAAAGCGACAACATTGAAGGCGGTCTGTACTGCAGCGACATTTTTTCTTATACTTACAAAAAGAAAGTCACGCTGATCTGCTCCCAAAACTGGATCACCCCTAAGGATAAAGTGCTGATTATTGATGACTTTATGGCAAATGGGGAAGCTATGCGTGGTCTTTTGAATATTGTGAAACAGGCCGGTGCTGAATTGATCGGTGTTGGCGTTGCCATCGAGAAAGGTTTCCAGCAAGGTGGCGACAAGCTTCGCAGTGAAGGATATCCTTTGCAGTCCCTGGCCATTATTGACCGGGCAGACGAAAACGGTTTCGTCTTCCGGGGCGAGTAATATAACCCGCCGGGTCCCCTGTCCGGGACCCGGCTGCGCATTTTGGAGGAATTATGGAGCATTATCTGCAAAATCTCCCCTGTCCTTGCGGCAAAGAACATCAAGCCGCGGTGGAAGATCTTTTTATCGGCAAGGGCGTTGTTGCCCAGCTTCCCGGCTTGATTCAAAAATACGGAGCTGCCCGTCCTTTCCTGCTGGCGGATACCAACACTTTCGCTGCCGGGGGAAATGTCGTCTGTGACCTTTTGGAGAAAACAGGGATTCCCTGGTCTTCCTATGTTTTCCCCCAAAGCACCCCGGAACCGGATGAAAGATCCGTCGGTGCCGCCGTGATGCACTTTGACCCTCAGTGCGACCTGGTCATCGGTATCGGCTCCGGTGTCATCAACGACATCGGTAAGATCCTATCCAACATCCGGGGTTGCCGCTATATCATCGTTGCCACCGCTCCCTCTATGGACGGCTACGCTTCCGCCACCTCCTCCATGTCCATGGACGGTCTGAAAGTCTCTCTTCCCAGCCGCTGCGCAGATGGGATCATCGGTGATACGGATATTTTGAAGACAGCACCGGACCATATGCTCCGTTCCGGTTTGGGAGATATGCTGGCCAAATATGTCAGCATCGCAGAGTGGCGCATTGCACATATCATTACCGGAGAATACTACTGCCAGCAAGTTGCCGGTCTGATCCGCACCGCAGTAAAAAAATGCGTTGACAACGCTGCCGGGCTTCTTCGTCGGGAGGATGCCGCCCTCAGCGCTGTCTTTGAAGGCTTGGTCATCGGCGGCATCGCCATGGCCTATGCCGGGGTTTCCCGGCCTGCCTCCGGTGTGGAGCATTATTTTTCCCATGTTTGGGATATGCGGGGGTTGGAGTTTGGTGCGCCGGTGGATCTGCACGGCATTCAGTGCGCCATCGGTACCCGTTTGGCAGTAAGGCTGTACGAGGCCGTAAAAAAGCTGGAACCGAATCCCGAAACAGCCACTGCTGCCGTAAAAGCCTTTGACCGGGAGGGTTGGAATGAGACTCTTCGGGCTTTCCTGGGCACCGGCGCGGAAGCCATGATTGCCCAGGAGAAAAAAGACGGCAAATACGATCCTAAAAAGCATCCTGCCCGTCTGAATCGAATCCTGGAAAACTGGCCGCAGATCCTTAAGATTCTGGAAGAAGAACTGCCTTCGGCAAAAACTTTTGACAGTTTGTTAGAAAGTGTCGGTCTGCCCAAAGATCCCGGATATTTGGGAATTGACCGGGATATGCTGCGGCTGACTTTTGCGGCCACCCGGGACATTCGGGACAAATATGTGCTTTCCCGTCTTGCCTGGGACTTAGGGCTTACGGAAGACCTCTGCCGACTCCTGTAATCATCGCCAAATTGCCATTTTGCGTGCTGACGCACGAATTGACAATTGATAATGGATAATTGATAATTGTGGTATTTCCTTCGGAAATGATTTTAAATATGTCGCCTTTGGCGACTCCTTAATTGTCCATTGTCAATTTTCAATTGTCAATTTGCAGCCATCGGCTGCCCGATAAACGGGAATTGGCAAAGGTTTATCCTAACGCCTCTCTCCCCCTTGAAACCCCTGTTTTTGGCATGTTTCACAGGGAATGCCACCATATTTTTTTATAAATTGGCTTTTCGACAAGTTGACTATTTCCTGCTTGTCATGCTATAATAACACAGTATGAAATGGAACCCTTATGACTGACGGATCAGTGGAGCACCACACGGAGTAAGGGCTGATATTTGCCGACCGTCTGGGCACACTTTCCCTTTCCGGGGTAAGTGCGCCCTTTTTGCTTTTTGTCCGTCCGATAAGTCCCACATTCTGAACCTGGAGGTCACCATCAATATGAAAAAAATTGCCATCATCATGGGCTCTGACAGCGATCTGCCTGTGGTAAAAAAAGCCGCAGACACCTTGGAATCCTTCGGTGTCCCCTACGAAATGCATGTGTATTCTGCTCACCGCACCCCGGTTCAGGCACGGGACTTTTCCCTGAATGCCCGGGCAAACGGCTTTGGTGCCATCATCGCCGCAGCCGGCATGGCTGCCCATTTGGCCGGTGCTTTGGCTGCCAACACCACCCTGCCTGTCATCGGCATCCCCATGAAGTCCGGCACATTCTCCAACGGTATTGACGCACTGCTCTCCACTGTGCAAATGCCCTCCGGCATTCCCGTAGCCACCGTGGCCGTAGACGGCGCTGTGAATGCTGCCCTGCTGGCCATTCAGATCCTGGCTGTCACCGATGCTGACCTGGCCGCCAAGTTGGATGCCAAGCGCGCCGCCGATGCCGAAAAGGTGCTGGCCAAAGATGCCGCCCTGCAATAAATCAGTTAATTTTATACTTTCAGAAAGAGGTATTTATTATGGAAAATTTGAAACTTCTCTACACCGGTAAGACCAAGAATGTTTATGAGCTCCCCAACGGCAACTGCCTGCTGCTGTTCAAGGACGACTGCACCGGCAAGGACGGTGTGTTCGATCCCGGTGAAAACTCCGTTGGCCTGACCATCGAAGGCGTAGGCGATGTGAACCTGCGTATGTCCATCTATTTCTTCGAGAAGATCAACGCCGCCGGCATCAACACCCACTATGTTTCCGCAGACCTGGCAAACACCACTATGGAAGTTCTGCCTGCCAAGGTCTTCGGCAAGGGTCTGGAAGTTATCTGCCGCCGCAAGGCTGTTGGCTCCTTCTTCCGCCGCTACAACGAGTACTGCACCGAAGGTCAGGATCTGCCCTACTATGTAGAGACCACCTTCAAGAATGACGCTCTGGGCGATCCCCTGGTTACCAAGGACGGCCTGGTGGATCTGGGTGTTATGACTGCCGAGCAGTATGATTCCCTGAAGGAACAGACTCAGGCCATCACCAAGATTGTTGCTGACGATCTTGCTGAGAAGGGTATGGAGCTGTATGACATCAAGTTTGAGTTCGGCTATGCTCCCGATGGTAAGGTCATGCTCATCGACGAAGTGGCTTCCGGCAATATGCGCGTCTACAAGAACGGTGAGTATATCGACCCCATGAAGCTGAACGAACTGTTCTTCGCCTAATATCAATCAAAAGGAGAAAACCTCATGGGAGGATTTTTTGGAATTGCATCCAAGCATGACTGCATGATGGATGTGTTCTTCGGCGTGGATTATCATTCCCATTTGGGAACCCGCCGGGGCGGCATGGCCGCCTGGGACAAGGAGATCGGTCTGCAGAGAAAGATCCACAGCATCGAAAACTCTCCGTTCCGCACCAAATTTGAGCATATTTTTGACGAGATGCAGGGCACCTCTGTTATCGGCTGTATCAGCGATTCCGACCCCCAGCCCCTGCTGATCCGTTCCAAGCTGGGCACCTTCGCCCTGACTACCGTTGGTATTGTGAACAACTCCGACCAGCTGATCCGGGATTATATGGAGCATGGCGGTCACTTTGATGCCATGACCGGCGGCAAGGTGAATTCCAACGAACTGATCGCCTCTCTGATCTCTCTGAAGGACAACTTTGTGGAGGGCATCCAGTTCGTTCAGGAAGTGGTGGAAGGCACTGCCAACATTCTGATCCTGACAGACGAAGGTCATTTGATCGCCGCCCGTGACAAGCTGGGCAGAATTCCGGTACAAATCGGCAAAAGTGAAGATAGCTACTGCGCCAGCTTTGAAGAATTTGCCTTTACCAAGCTGGGCTTTGAAAAGGTCTGTGAGCTTGGCCCCGGTGAGATCGTGGAGCTGACTGCAGACTCTATGACCCAGCTGGCCGCCCCCGGCACTGAGATGCGGATGTGCGCCTTCCTGTGGTCTTACTACGGCTACCCCACCTCCACCTACGAAGGCATCAATGTGGAAGCCATGCGCTACCGCAATGGTGCTGCCATCGCAGAACGGGATATGGAGCAGGGCCGTACCATGGAGATCGACTATGTAGGCGGTGTCCCTGACTCCGGCACCCCCCATGCTATTGGCTATGCCAACCGCACCGGCAAGGCTTTTGCCAGAGCCTTTATCAAGTACACCCCCACCTGGTCCCGAAGCTTTACCCCCGCCAAGCAGTCCGACCGGAAAAAGGTGGCAAAAATGAAGCAGATCCCCGTCCATGAACTAATTCAGGACAAGCATCTGCTGTTTGTAGACGATTCCATCGTTCGGGGAACCCAGCTGCAGGAAACCGTGGATTTCCTCTACGAAAACGGTGCTAAGAGTGTCCACATGCGCTCCGCCTGTCCTCCCATTATGTATAGCTGCAAATACCTCAACTTCTCCCGTTCCACCAGCGATATGGATCTGGTCTCCCGTCGTACCATCGTAGAACTGGAAGGTGAAGAGGGCTTGAAGCATATTGAAGAATATGCCGACGGCAACACCGAGCGGGGCAAGGCCATGCGGGCTGCCATCCGGGACAAGTTTAAGTTTGATTCCCTGGGCTTCCAGACAGTAGACGGTGTTGTCAAAGCCATTGGCCTGGACAAATGCAAGCTGTGCACCTACTGCTGGAACGGCAAAGAATAAGCGGCGAAGTCGCCGCGGACAATCCGTGACACCCTCGGGCGGTTATCGTTACGCCTTTGGACACCGCTCGATTCGTTTCTTCTTCAAAAAAGCAAAGAATAAAGGAGAGCTGTTACTATGGATCACAAGAACTCCCACTCTGCCAGCTACGCTGCTGCCGGTGTAGATATCACCGCCGGTTACAAGGCTGTGGAGCTGATGAAAAAACACGTTGCCCGGACCCGTAATGAAGGTTGCCTGGATGATGTAGGCGGCTTCGGCGGCTGCTTTGGTTTGAATCTTGCCGGCATTGAAGAGCCTGTTCTGGTCTCCGGCACCGATGGCTGCGGCACCAAGGTAAAGCTGGCCATCCTCATGGACAAGCACGACACCATTGGCATCGACGCTGTTGCCATGTGTGTCAACGATATTATCTGCTGCGGTGCAAAGCCCCTGTTCTTCCTGGACTACATCGCCTGCGGCAAGAACTACCCCGAAAAGATCGCGCAGATCGTTGCCGGTGTAGCGGAAGGCTGTGTTCAGTCCGGTGCTGCCCTGATCGGCGGCGAGACAGCTGAGCATCCCGGTCTGATGCCTTTGGAGGATTACGACCTGGCCGGCTTTGCTGTAGGTGTGGTGGATAAGAAGAAGATTTTGGACAACACCAGAATGGCAGAGGGTGATGTTGTCATTGCCCTGGCTTCCACCGGTATCCACAGTAACGGCTTCAGCCTGTGCCGTCGTGTATTTGATATCGACAACAACAATCCTCAGCTGTACATCCCCCGGGAGGAACTGAATGGCCGCACCATTGCCGAAGCTCTCCTGGAGCCCACCCGGATCTATGTCAAGAGCATCCTGGCGCTGCTTAACAAGGTGGATGTGAAGGGTATCTCCCACATCACCGGCGGTGGCTTCTACGAAAATATTCCCCGTTCCATTCCCGACGGTCTGTGCGCCAAGATCGACAAGGCTTCCGTCAAGGTTCTGCCCATTTTCGATCTGATCGCTTCCTGGGGCAATGTTCCTGAGCGTGATATGTTCAACACCTACAACATGGGCGTTGGCATGAGCGTTGTCGTTCCCGCTGCGGAAGTGGAGACCGCTTTGGAGATCCTGAAGGCAAACGGTGAAGATGCTTATATCATCGGTAAGATCGTAAAGGGCGAGGAAAAGGTGATCCTGGAATGAGACGGATCGCTGTCCTGGTTTCCGGTGGCGGCACGAACCTGCAGGCATTGATCGACGCGCAGGGTTCTGTGCTGAAATCCGGTAAGATCACCCTGGTCGTCAGCAACAATGCCGGGGCATATGCCCTGGAACGGGCAAAAAACGCCGGGATCGATACCGCTGTGGTGCTGAAAAAAGAATTGGGTTCTCAGGAAGCTTTTGAAACCAAATTGATGGAGATCTTGGACGAAAACAAAATCGACATCATTATTTTGGCAGGCTTTATGACCATTCTGACAGCACGGTTCACCGGTCATTATCCCAAGCGGATTTTGAATGTACATCCCAGCCTGATTCCCGCTTTTTGTGGTGAAGGCTTCTACGGTCTGCGTGTTCACGAGGAAGCTTTGCGCTACGGCGTGAAGGTCACCGGCGCAACCGTACACTTTGTCAATGAGATTCCCGACGGTGGTGAGATCATCGCCCAAAAGGCCGTTTACATCGAGGACGGCGACACCCCGGAAATTCTGCAGCGCAGAGTCATGGAGCAGGCCGAATGGGTCCTGTTGCCTCAGGCCGCAGAAACCGTATGTGCCACTCTGGTAACTTTAGGAGGAAACTGACATGAATGTTTATGAGATTCAGTCCATGAGCCAGCGCCTGGACGGCAACACCTATCCCGGCCGTGGCATCGTTTTGGGCATCACCCCCGATGGCAAGCAGGCTGTCGCCGCTTACTTCATCATGGGGCGCTCCGTCAACTCCCGTAACCGCATTTTTGCGCTGGAGCCCGACGGCATCCGCACCGAAGCCCACGATCCCAGCCTGATGAAAGATCCCCACCTGATTATCTATCATCCCGTCCGGGAGTTGGGTAAGGGTCTGATCGTCACCAACGGTGACCAGACTGACACCATTTGGGAGTACGCTGCCCGGGGCGAAAGCTGGGAAGCTGCTCTGCGGACCCGTATGTTTGAAGACGACGGTCCCAACTGGACTCCCCGTATTTCCGGTCTGCAGGCCGGTGACGGAAGCTACAAGATGTCCATTTTGAAGGCTGCCGATCCGGAAGGCAATGCTTGCTCCCGGTTCTTCTGGGAATATCCTGCTACCGCCGGTTTGGGTCATTTCCTGCACACCTATGTCTGCGACGGCAATCCCGTGATCCCCACCTTCCAGGGTGAGCCGGAGCGCATTTCCATTCCTGCAGATATCGAAGCTTTCACCAAGGAGCTGTGGGAAAACCTGGACGAGAACAACAAGATTTCTCTGTTTGTCCGCTATACTGACCTGGAAACCGGCAAGTATGAACAGCGGATCATCAATAAGCATCAGTAAGCGGAGGTCATAACCATGAAAACATTTGAATTAAAGTACGGCTGCAACCCCAATCAGAAGCCTGCTTCTGTGTATATGCATGACGAAAGTGAGCTGCCCTTTGAGATCCTCAACGGCCGCCCCGGTTACATCAACTTTATGGATGCCCTGAACTCCTGGCAGTTGGTTAAGGAACTGAAAGAAGCCACCGGCATGGCTTGTGCCACCTCTTTCAAGCATGTTTCTCCCACCTCCGCCGCTGTTGGCAAGCCTCTGCCTGTAGAACTGAAGAAGGCTTGCTTCGTAGAAGATGTTCAGGGTCTGGACGAGAACCCCCTGGCCTGCGCCTATGTCCGCGCCCGTGGCACAGACCGTATGTGTTCCTTCGGCGACTGGGTCGCCCTGTCTGACGAGTGCGACGCACTCACTGCTTCTTTGATCGCTCCCGAGGTTTCCGACGGTGTTATCGCTCCCGGTTACACCGAGGAAGCTTTGGCGATCCTGAAAAACAAGCGCAAGGGCAGCTACAATGTGGTAAAGATTGATCCCAACTACATCCCCGATGCCCAGGAGCGCAAGCAGGTCTACGGTATCACCTTTGAGCAGGGTCGCAACAACTTTAAAATCGGCAATCACCTGCTGGAGAACATTGTCACTGCCAACAAGGAGCTTCCTGAAAGCGCCAAGATCGACCTGATCGTAGCCCTGATTACCCTGAAGTACACCCAGTCTAACTCCGTTTGCTACGCTGTTGACGGACAGGCCATCGGTGTTGGTGCCGGTCAGCAGAGCCGTATCCACTGCACCCGTCTGGCAGGCTCCAAGGCAGACACCTGGTTCCTGCGTCAGCATCCCAAGACCCTGGCTCTGCAATTTAAGGAGGATCTGGGTCGGGCAAACCGGGACAATGTCATCGACGGCTACATCAACGGCAACGAAGAAGATGTCTGCGAAGAGGGTATCTGGCAGAACTACTTCACCGTCCGCCCCGAGCGGCTCACCGAAGAGGACAAGAAAGAATGGCTTGCTTCCCGGCAGAATGTTGCCCTGGGCAGCGACGCCTTCTTCCCCTTCTCCGACAACATCAAGCGCGCTTACGCTTCCGGTGTTAAGTACATCGCAGAACCCGGCGGCTCTATCCGGGACGACCTGGTTATTGAAGAATGCGACAAGAAGGGCATGGTTATGGCCTTCACCGGCATGCGGCTTTTCCATCATTGATCCAACACTCTCACCCCCCTCGTTTACGAGGGGGGTGGCCGAGCGTAAGCGAGGCCGGGGGGAGCATTGGTTTCGTTCCAAACTCCCCCAGTCAAATTGCCTAAAATCGGCAATTTGACAGCCCCCTCTTAAAAGCGGGGGCCGAGGCGGCCTAGGGCCGCAAAAATCCCCATTTTTTGGAGGTAACTTATGAAACTGCTTGTCGTTGGCGGCGGTGGCCGGGAACACGCCATCATCCGCTCTTTGAAAAAAAATCCCGATGTAGAAACTATTTACGCCGCCCCTGGTAACGGCGGTATTGCCCAGGACGCAGTCTGCGTTCCTATTGGGGCAACCGAAATTGAAAAAATTGTGGCTTTTGCCACCGAAAATAAGATCGACTACGCCGTGGTCGCTCCGGATGACCCCCTGGTTCTTGGCTGTGTGGACGCCCTGGAAGAAAAGGGTATCCCCTGCTTCGGTCCCCGGGCCAATGCCGCCATCATCGAAGGCAGCAAGGCTTTCTCCAAGAATCTGATGAAGAAGTACGGCATTCCCACCGCTTCTTATGAGATCTTTACGGATCTTTCCAAGGCTCTTCAGTATTTGGAGACTGCGCCCATTCCTACCGTTGTCAAGGCCGACGGCCTGGCCCTGGGCAAGGGTGTCATCATCGCCCAGACCAGAGAAGAAGCCAAAGAAGCGGTTACCGACATGATGGCCAACGCCAAGTTCGGCAAGTCCGGCTCTACTGTGGTTATTGAGGAGTTCCTCACCGGTCCGGAAGTTTCCGTTCTTGCCTTTACGGACGGCAAGGTGGTTCGCCCCATGGTATCTTCCATGGATCACAAGCGAGCCGGGGACAACGACACGGGTCTGAATACCGGTGGTATGGGTACCATCGCTCCCAACCCCTACTACACCGAAGAGATTGCCAAGCAGTGCATGAAAGAGATCTTCCTGCCCACAGTGCGGGCTATGAAGAAAGAAAAGCGCACTTTCAAAGGCTGTCTGTACTTCGGCCTGATGCTGACCCCCAAGGGTCCCAAGGTCATTGAGTACAACTGCCGTTTCGGTGATCCCGAAACCCAGGTGGTGCTGCCTCTGCTGAAAAGCGACTTGCTGACCGTCATGATGGCCTGCACCAATGGCACTTTGGCGAAAACCCCTGTCCGCTTCTCCAAGAAGCATGCCTGCTGCGTCATCAAAGCTTCCAAGGGTTATCCCGAAAGCTACAAGAAGGGTTACAAGCTGACTATGTCTGACCGGGCAGCCAAGGCTACCTTTGTGGCCGGCGCCAAGCTGGAAAACGGAAAGCTTCTCACCGCCGGCGGCCGGGTCACCGGCACTACCGCTGTCCGCGGCACTTTGGAAGAAGCCATTACCGCCGCTTACCGGTTGTCTGCCGGTGTCAAATTTGCCAACGCCTACAGCCGCAGCGACATCGGTCAGAAAGCACTGGCTGCGAAGAAATAAGGAGGAACACCCATGGTCTATCGTGTATATGTAGAGAAAAAGCCGGGTCAGACCCACGAAGCATCCGGCCTTTTCAAGGAAGTGCAGGAGTTTCTGCAGATCCAAGGGCTGGAATCTGTTCGGATTCTGAACCGTTATGATGCGGAAAACCTGGAAAAACAGCTGTTTGACTACGCGGTTAACACCGTTTTTTCTGAGCCTCAGGTGGATAATGTCAGCTTTGCAGCTCCCACCGGCTCCATCGTGTTTGCCGTAGAGCCCCTGCCCGGTCAGTTTGACCAGCGGGCTGACTCCGCTGCTCAGTGTATTCAGATCCTGGGTCAGTGCGACCGCCCCACCGTTCGCTCCGCCAAAATCTATGTTCTGGAAGGCAATCTGAGCCAAGAAGATGTCGCTGCTATCAAGAAGCATGTTATCAACCCTGTGGAATGCCGGGAGGCTTCTTTGGAAATGCCCGAAACCCTGGCAGCAGAATATGCTGTGCCCAGCTCCGTTGCCACCGTTACCGGCTTCATCACCATGGACGAGGCTGCTTTGGCTGCGCTGCTGGAAAAGCTGGGTCTTGCCATGGATTTGGACGATCTGAAGTTCCTGCAAAACTATTTTGCCGGTGAAGAACATCGGGATCCCACCATCACCGAAATCCGTGTGGTCGACACCTACTGGTCTGACCACTGCCGCCACACCACCTTCTCCACCATCATTGATGATGTGAAGATCGATGATCCTGCTGTGGCTGCCGCCTATCAACGGTATCTGGATGCCCGAATTGAGGTCTACGGAGAAGAAAAGGCCGCCAAGCGTCCTCAGACTCTCATGGACATTGCCACCATCGGTGGTAAGACCCTGAAAAAGCGTGGTCTGCTGCCGGAGCTGGACGAAAGCGAAGAGATCAACGCCTGCTCCATCCATGTCACCGCCAAGGTTAACGGTGAGGATCAGGATTGGCTGCTGATGTTCAAGAACGAGACCCACAACCATCCCACAGAGATCGAGCCTTTCGGTGGCGCAGCCACCTGTATCGGCGGCTGTATCCGTGACCCCCTCAGCGGCCGCGCCTATGTCCACCAGGCTATGCGCGTTACCGGTGCTGCCGATCCCCGGAGATCTTTGAGCCAGACTCTCTCCGGTAAGCTGCCGCAGAGAAAGCTCTGCCAGACTGCCGCCGCAGGTTACTCCTCTTACGGCAACCAGATCGGTCTTGCCACCGGTCATGTTGCGGAAATCTACCATGACGGCTTCGTTGCCAAGCGCCTGGAGTGCGGCGCTGTGGTTGGCGCAGCCCCTGCCTACAACGTCCGCCGGGAACGCCCCGCCCCCGGTGATATCATTGTTTTGCTGGGCGGCCGTACCGGCCGTGACGGCATCGGCGGCGCCACCGGCTCTTCTAAGAGCCACAATATGAAGTCCCTCACCACCATGGCTTCCGAAGTTCAGAAGGGTAACGCCCCCGAAGAACGGAAGATCCAGCGGCTGTTCCGGGACCCCAAGGTTACCCGGCTGATCAAGCGGTGCAACGACTTTGGTGCCGGCGGCGTCAGCGTTGCCATTGGCGAGTTGGCTGACGGTCTGCGGATCGACCTGGATGCCGTTCGCAAGAAGTACGAGGGTCTGGATGGCACCGAGATCGCCATTTCCGAATCCCAGGAGCGTATGGCCGTTGTGGTCGCTGCTGAGGATGCCGACACCTTCATCGCCTACGCCCAGGCCGAAAACCTGGAAGCTTACCGTGTGGCCGTTGTCACCGAAGAGCCCCGGATGGTCATGCAGTGGAAGGGCGTAGAAATCGCAAGCCTTAGCCGCGCCTTCCTGGACACCAACGGTGCCAGCAAGCACGCCAATGTTGCCGTTGGCAAGAAGGATCTGTCCCAGCTGAGCCAGGCTCTGTACAGCAGCCTGCGGGAAATGGCTGCAGACCTCGCTACTGCCAGCCGCAGAGGTTTGGTGGAGCGTTTCGACGGCTCTATCGGCACTGGCTCTGTATTGATGCCCTTCGGTGGTGAGACCCAGCGTACCCCTGCCCAGGCTATGGTGGCCACCCTGCCGGTTCTTCCCGGTCAGGTCACCGACCAGGCCAGCGTCATGGCCTATGCTATGGATCCCGACCACATGAGCATGGATCCCTACACCGGCGCTCATGCCGCCATCTACTCCAGCGTTGCCAAGCTGGTAGCTGCCGGCGCTGACTATAAGAAGGCATACCTGTCTTTGCAGGAATTCTTTGAGAAGCTTCGCACCGAACCCAGCCGCTGGGGCAAGCCCTTCGCTGCCCTCCTGGGCGCGCTGGATGCTCAGCTGGAGCTGGGCGCAGCTGCCATCGGCGGTAAGGACTCCATGTCCGGCTCTTTCCTGGACTATGATGTGCCGCCCACGCTGATCTCCTTTGCCATCGCACCTATCGATCAGAACCAGGTCATCACTCCCGAATTTAAGGAAGCAGATCATCCCGTTTATGTCTTTGGACCTACAGAACCCACTGCCGAAAGCCGCAAGGCTGCCTGGGAGCGGTTCTATGAGCTGCACATGGCCGGCAAGGTCAAGGCTGCCTGGGCTGTGGAGTACGGCCTGGGTGAAGCTGTGATGAAGATGTCCTTCGGCAACAATATTGGTTTCGTTGGCTGCGAGGGTCTTGAGGGTCTGTGGCATCAGAAGCGCTGCGGCGTTCTGGTAGCCGAGCTGACGGAAGAAGTGGATGCCCCCGGCGTCATCAAGCTGGGCTGGACCACTGAGGAGCCTGTCATCGACCTGAATGGCGACCGGGCTGAAATTGCTGAGCTGCTGGCTCTGAACGAAGGCGTTTTGGAAAATGTCTACCCCACCAAGACCGAAGAAAGCAAGGATCCCTTGCCGGTCTTTGGCTTTGACGGCGGTTGTAACGTTGCTCCTGCTGTGAAGGTTGCCAAGCCCAAGGTTTTGATTCCTGTCTTCCCCGGCACCAACTGCGAGTTTGACTCCGCACGGGCTATGCTCTCTGCCGGCGCTGATCCCGAAATTTTCGTGGTTCGCAACCTCAGCGCTGAGGATGTAACCCGGAGTGTCGAACAGTTTGCCGCTAAGATCCAGGAAAGCCAGATGATCTTCATTCCCGGCGGTTTCTCCGGCGGCGACGAGCCTGATGGCTCTGCCAAGTTCATCACTGCTTTCTTCCGCAACCCTGCCATCAAAGAGCAGGTCACCAAGCTGCTGGAAGAGCGGGACGGCTTGATGTTGGGTATCTGCAACGGCTTCCAGGCACTGGTGAAGCTGGGTCTGGTTCCCTTCGGCAAGATCATTGACACCGATGAAAACTGCCCCACTCTGACCTACAACCACATCGCCCGTCACCAGAGCAAGCTGGTTCGCACCCGGGTGTGCACCAACAAGAGCCCCTGGCTGGCCGGTACAGAAGTTGGCGAGATCTACACTGTGCCGATTTCTCACGGTGAAGGCCGCTTCTTCGCAAGCGAAGAGCTGGCTATGCAGCTGGCTGCGGGTGGTCAGATCGCTACCCAGTATGTAGATTTGGAGGGCAATCCCACCATGGACACCGCCTTCAACCCCAACGGCTCTATCTTCGCCATCGAGGGTATCACCTCTCCTGACGGAAGAGTCCTGGGTAAGATGGGCCACAGTGAGCGCTGGCAGAAGGGTCTGTACCGCAATGTTCCCGGCGAGTATGACATGAAGCTGTTCCAGTCCGCTGTTAAGTATTTCAAATAACTACAAATCGGGCGTGTTGCTGAATTTGCAACACGCCCGATTAATTTATGATCGATTTTTACTGCAATACCTTTGTGTGGTTCAAAATCGCTACCACGATACCGCCGGTCAAATAAATTTCCACACTCCAGCCAATAAGCTT
>JAGBTV010000100.1 GCA_017631155.1 Oscillospiraceae bacterium
CCCGCCCCTTTGGGGAGGGGGGACCGCTTGCGGTGGGTGAGGTGCGAATTTGCCCAAAGTTTCGGGAAAACGAAGGCAAATACCGCCCCTCATCCGTCAAAACTCAAAGATTTTTGCCACCTTCCCCCGAGGGGGAAGGTTCGGGCCGCAGATTGTCGCCTGCGGACACCCGGGGACGGGTGTCCCTACAGTTATTATTTTGGAAAATCTTCCAAGTCTAAATCTTGAAAAGGATACAGGCGCTGCCAGCCGGATTCTGTCTTTTTCACAGAGGCCCGGTGAGTGGATAACAGCCGCACGATATCATACACATCGATCCAAATTTCCGAAAGGCACTCTTTTTGGCTTTCCTCAAACACCAGCTGCATACCAAAGTGCAAATGGACGGTTTCAATATTATTGACATTTTCTTTATCCGAATAGCCGGTTCTGCCCATAAAACCGATCACATCCCCAGCTTGAACGATATCGCCCTCTTGAAGGCCTTCTGCAAAGGGGTGATCTTTTTGCAGATGGGCATAATAATAGTAACGCTTAGAGTCAAAGGAACGGATGCCGATCCGCCAGCCACCGTAGCGGTTCCAGCCCAAGGCTTCCACCACACCGCCTTCCACCGCAACAATAGGCGTTCCCTGGCTGCCCATTAAGTCATTTCCAAGATGCTTACGGCGAAAACCAAAGGATCGGGCCACACCGAAATCATCGCAATGGCTATAGCCATAGCCGGAAGCAATGGGAGAAAAAGCCTTCAGACCATAGGCAGGTTTCCACACACCGTCGATTTCTACGGCATAGCTTCCCAGCATACCGCCCAACACCGCCTCGTAGGCCCCCAAATAATAGCTGTAATATTTGGCGGTGTTTCCCAGGAATTCTTCCGGGTTTGCCCCGGTTTTTAAGTCTTCTGCCGCTTTTTTCACAGATGATAGACTACATTTACCACCGGTACGACAAGCCGCCACCGCAAGGACCCGTGTCCAGGGCAGATGGACTTCCCGGTCAAAGGTTGCAATATCCAAATCCATGGCATATTTCAGCGATTCATAGGGTATACCAAAATCCACCCAACGGATCGGTTCTGCCTGAACCGGCAAAACCATAAAACTGACTATCAGCAAAAAAACAACAATTCGCCGTTTCATCCCATTCACCTCTTGGGTTAGGGTATGAAACGACGAATTTTTCATGCAAGGCAATTATTGCAAATCCCGAATAATGTCTTTTGCGATTTGATAAATGTCCTCCATAGTTTTCATAGAGGATATTTGATTTTTATAGTAGCTGCTGTGGGAAACACCCCGCAGATACCAGGCAAAATGCTTCCTTGCCTCCAGGCAGGCGATATGCTCTCCGTGATCCTGCTGGGCCAGTTCAAACTGATGTACTGCCACCTGAATTCTGTCTTTCAAGCAAGGACGCTGCGGGATCTGCTCCCCTGCCAAAGCTGCCCGGACTTCTGCAAAGACCCAAGGATCGCCAAAGGTGCTTCTGCCGATCATAATGCCGTCTGCACCGGTGCGCTTTAAGCATTGGATGGCCGTATCACCACCGGTGATGTCGCCGTTGGCGATTACCGGGATGCTGAGATTTTGTTTCACCTTGGTAATCATATCCCAGTCTGCCGTTCCGGAGTAGAGCATGGCTCTGGTTCTGCCGTGAACCGCCACCATATCCGCGCCACTCGCTTCCATCCGCTTGGTGAAATCCAGCACATTGATATTGCCCTTATCCCAGCCCAAGCGGCATTTGACGGTAACCGGCACTCTGACGGTATTTTTAACAGCTTTGACGATATCCCCCGCCAGCTCCGGTGTCCGCATCAAGCCGCAGCCGTCGCCGGAGTTGGCAATTTTCGGCATGGGACAACCCATATTGATATCCAAAAAGTCACAACCGGAGATTTCCAGCGCCAAAACCGCAGCTTCCGCCATAATAGCAGGATCGTTTCCGAAAATCTGAGCACCGCAAAGACTACCCTCATTTTTCCTGAGCAGTTTGGCACTTTTTTGGTCTTTATATACCAAAGCCCGGGAAGATACCATCTCCGTAACAGTAATGTTCGCGCCAAGCTCTGCACAAACTGTACGAAACGCCCAGTCTGTCACGCCTGCCATAGGCCCCAAAATAATGGGCATATTCACTTCCAGGCTGCCAATACGCATGATGTTTCCTCTTTATCTTTGATTTGTGAAGAATTATAGCACAGTCAGCAGCTTTTCGCAAGTCAAAGAAGTACCGTCAACAGCCAGGCCACGCCGGTTACCACCCCACCGGCACAGGCCCACACCGGGCCGTACAAATAGAGTTTGCGCTTCTTCCCCTCCCGGCCGGAGCCCTGGATGGCGCGCCGGGCCTGTTTCATAAGCACTTCGTCGGAAATCCCCTGAGCCACCGCGTCATCCCGTAAAATAAAGATCGCCTGTTCAAACAGTTCCGGGTCGGGACTGGGTACCACAATCACTTGCCGGGAAACACCTTTTACCATATTTACCACCTCATGGAAAAGTATGCCCTTTTCACACACCTGTCATACAAAGCTATTTTTCTGTTGACAAAAGCTATACTTCGTGTTACGATGTATAGCATAACAGGAGGTATGGTATGGATCTGCAATTAAAGCGAGGACTTTTGGATGTTTGTGTGTTGGCAGCCATTCAGGATGAAGATTCTTACGGATATAAAATCATCAAGGATATGGCCCCCTATATCACACTATCCGAATCGACCTTATACACCATTTTAAAGCGGCTGGAAAACGGAGGTATGCTGACTGTGCAAACTGTTGAACATGGCGGCAGACTTCGGAAATATTACCGGATCACCCAGGATGGGCGAAAACGGATCGATGATTTTAAAGAAGATTGGAAAGAGATTATGACGATCTACCGTTTTGTGACCAAGGAGGAACTGTCCCATGAATAAACAAGAATTTCTTCAGAAGCTTGGGCAGCAGATGTCCGGGCTTTCTTCCCGGGAGAAAGAGGAACGGCTGAACTTTTACCGGGAAATGATCGATGACCGGATGGAAGACGGTCTTTCGGAAGAGGAAGCGGTTTGTGCTGTCGGTTCTGTGGATATCATCGCCGGACAGATCACCGAAGAGATCTCCCCTGCTGAAACACGGCAACCTACAAAAAGGCGGCTGAAAGCCTGGGAAATCGTTCTTTTGATTTTGGGTTCTCCTATTTGGTTTTCTTTGCTGATAGCAGCACTGGCTGTTGTTCTTTCTCTGTATGTATCCTTATGGGCTGTACTCGTCTCCGCCTGGGCCGTTTTTGCTTCTGCAGTCAGTTGCGCGTTTGCCCTGCTGGTTGCCGGCATTGTATTTCTTTTTGGCGAACGCAAGCTTACGGGAATCGCCATCATTGGCACAAGCCTGGTGTGCGCCGGTCTTTCCGTTTTCCTGTTCTTCGGCTGTAAGGCGGCAACAAAAGGTTTCATTTTGCTTACCAAAAAGACCGCACTGGGTATTAAGCATTGCTTTACCAAAAAGGAGGTAGCATAATGCGCAAGAAAATGAAAATATGGCTTTGGGCTGCCACCTGTCTTGTGCTCATTGGATGTATTATTTTCGGAGGAGTGATGACTGTGCTGAAATGGGATTTTAAACGATTGTTAACAGTGAAATACGAAACCAACCAACACGAAATTGAAGAAGATTATCAAAATATCACCATTATTACCAATACTGCGGATATCACTTTTGCGGTATCTGAGGACGGTAAGCACCGTGTTACTTGTCACGAACAGGAAAACGCCATCCACAGTGTCAGCATAAAGGATGCCGCGCTGGTGATCGAGCTTGTGGATACCAGGAAATGGCATGAATATCTTGGCATAGGCTTTGACTCCCCTAATATCACTGTGTATCTTCCCCAGGGAGCATATGGCAAGCTTTCGATCCAAGCAAGCACCGGAGATATCCATATGCCGAAAGATCTTTTCTTTGAAAGTGCAGATATTTCCGTAAGCACCGGAGATATCACCCTACTTTCCTCTGTTTTGGAAACCGCAAATGTAAAAACTACAACCGGTAAAATAACCGTTGCCAATGTGAATTGTATGGGTAATCTTTCCGTTAAGGTTTCTACCGGCAAGGCAAAGATCTCCAATGTAACCTGCCGAAACCTGACATCCTTCGGAACCACAGGCGATGTTTCTTTGGAAAATGTAATTGCAAAAGAATCCTTATCCATCGAAAGATCCACCGGTGATATCGAATTGGATCGCTGTGATGCACAGCTGATCCACCTAAAAACCGATACCGGTGATGTAGAGGGCACTCTGCTCTCGGAAAAAGTATTTTCCGCGGAAACCAAAACCGGTGATGTGGATGTTCCCCAAACAACAACCGGTGGAAAATGCGAAATCCACACAAATACGGGAGACATCAAAATTAAGATCCTGCATTAAAATTTTAGGGCTTGTTGCAACATTTTGCAACAAGCCCTCGCTTCTTATACTTCTGTATCTTTTGGCCGCTTGTAACGACCCTTGGGCTCCCACTCCGGCAGAGGCAGACGCTGCATGGCCCCAAAAATTCGTTCTTTCAAGTCAGGATAGGTATTGCTGAGGTCAAAAATAAGCCGTTTGATCTCTTCACGTTTCGTGGTCTTATCCACAGGGCAGCGGTTTTCCACCACCGGCAGCCCCATACGGACAGCAAAATTATCCACAGTCTTTTCATGGATATAAAGCATAGGACGAATTTGGATCACACCGGTTCTGTCCAGGTCTGTTACCGGCTGGAAGCAGCTGATACGGCCTTCGTAGATCAGGGACATCAGAAAGGTTTCTACCGCGTCATCATAATGGTGACCAAGGGCAATCTTATGAATTCCCCGTTCCAGGATTGCCTGGTTCAGCGCACCCCGGCGCATCTTGGCGCACATAGAGCAAGGGTTCTTTTCTTTTCGGTGGTCAAAAATGATGGGTGCGATCTGGGTATTGACAATGGTATAGGGCACATTCAAGCTGTCACAGAATTCCTGCACCTTGGAATAATCCATACCAAGGCCCATATCGATGGTGATGGCTTCCAGTTCAAAATCAGAATATTGCCGCAAACCGGCCAGCAGCTGCAGCAGCACCAGGCTGTCTTTGCCGCCGGACACACCGACAGCCACCCGTTCCCCGGGCGCAATCATTTGATAATCTTCCACGCAACGGCGGACAAGCCCCATTAGCTTCTGCATATTCGGATTCCTCCTGTTTTTCAGAAAAATAGCACATTAGAATTCAAGAGTATTTAAGAGCATTTGCGAGTATTTAATAGTTTATTATGTTTTTCATAAAATTCTGTAAAAAAGGCGTTGACATTCTTTTTTATCTGTGATATAAGAATCAAGCGATTTGAACACATTGTACTGTATGTACGTCTGTTTGTCAAAATATTTTACCAATTGGAGGAACCCATAATGTCCACTACTCTTCTGAAAAAGGAGACCCTGGAACGCAAGTGGTATGTCATCGACGCTGCCGGTAAGCCCCTGGGCCGTACCGCTGTCGAAGTGGCTAACCTGCTGCGCGGCAAAAACAAGGTCGACTTCACCCCCAATGTTGACTGCGGCGATTATGTTATCGTCATCAACACTGACAAAGCTATCCTGACCGGCAACAAGCTGGATCAGAAGTCCTACTACCGTGTATCCGGCTGGATCGGCGGTCTGAAGGAAACCAAGGCTCGCGTTATGATGGATAAGCGCTCCGACTACGCTATGGAGCTGGCTGTCAAGGGTATGCTGCCCAAGAATTCCATCGGCCGCAACGCCATGACCCGTCTGCACCTGTACAAGGGCGCCGAGCACCCCCATGCCGCTCAGAAGCCCGAAGCTTGGAACGCGTAATTGGAGGTAACTACACATGTACGAGAGCAAGAAGAAGTATTACTACGGCACCGGCCGTCGGAAGTCCTCCGTCGCCCGTGTTCGCGTTTATGAGAACGGCACCGGCTCCATCATCATCAACGGCCGTGAGATCGACAACTACTTCGGTCTGGACACCCTGAAGCTGATCGTCAATCAGCCCCTGGTTTCCACCGATCTGGCTGGCAAGGTTGACGTTGTTGTCACCGTCGCCGGCGGCGGCGTTTCCGGCCAGGCCGGCGCTATCCGTCACGGCATCTCCCGCGCTCTGCTGGTTCTGAACCCTGAGTACCGCGCTTCTCTGAAGGCTGCCGGTTTCCTGACCCGCGACCCCAGAATGAAGGAAAGAAAGAAGTACGG
>JAGBTV010000101.1 GCA_017631155.1 Oscillospiraceae bacterium
GACTTGCATGTGTTAGGCACGCCGCCAGCGTTCGTCCTGAGCCAGTATCAAACTCTCAAAAAATTGTATCTAAACTCCATATGGAGCTCAAATCATTTTCCGATCAATTTGTCTAGCAAATTTACTCAAGAATTTTCGTTGGCTGTTTTTTTCTCAATTCGTACACGAATAGTCTTAAACAATCCATTTTAATTGTCCAAGGTGTTCTATAGTTCGTCTCACATTATTCAATTTACAAGGTGCAGACGCCACCGCCAGGCGGTGAGCTTGATTAGTCTATCATTTCCAGCGACATTTGTCAAGAACTTTTTTCAATTTTTTGCAAAATTTTTTCAAAAAACTTTTACCCATAAATTTCCTGTAAAATGAGGCATTTTAAGGCAAAAATTTGGAGTCCCTGATGGGGACTCCAAACGAAATTTGTTAAGATCAATCGACATCTTCGATAAGACCGTAGCCACCGTCATTTCTGCGGTAGACCACAGCAAAAGCGCCATTATTATCTGCATCCCGGAAAGCAAAGAAGCTATGCTCCAGCAGATTCATTTGTAGGACTGCCTCTTCACGGGTCATGTCCCGGAAGCTAAACTGCTTGACCCGAACGATGCTTAAATCTTCCTCGGCTTCCTCCGGAATAAAGGATGTCTCTTCTACTGTGCGGACAAAGGCTTCCTGACGCAGGCGACGGGCGAGCCGGGTTTTGTTCTTGCGGATCTGTCCTTCGATGGTGGCTACAGAAGCGTCGATAGAAGCAAACATATCCGAGGTGCTCTCGCTGGCCCGGAACCAAGTGTTGGCACCATGCACGGTGAGCTCCACCTTATTCCGGTTTTTCTCTACAGAAAAGACAATTAGGGCTTCCGCATCCTCCTCAAAGTAGCGCGCCAGCTTCATAACCTTTTTCTCGGCATAAGCATGGACATTTCCAGGTAGCTTGACTTTTTTCTCACTAAACTGAAACTTCATAAGCGGCAGCTCCTTTCGTTTCACCGATTCTTCGGTGTACTTATATTATACCACGATTTTGAGGTTTCGGCAAGGGCAAACCGTCAATCTTCTTCTGATTCTTCGTCTTCCAGCAGGACGGTCATGGTCATATTGTAAACCATTTCCGCCTTCTGTTCAAAGAGCTTACACAGCCGCACAGCCTGCCGCTGATTCGGGGCCAACAGTTCCAGTGTCATCAAGTTGCCCACCTCATCATCCAGGGACATCATCACAGAAAAATCTTCATTCGCCCTGGGGATGATCTGGGTCTTCACAAAGCTTTGGCGACGGATCTGACGGTTGAAGCGAGCCACAGCATTCTCTGCCCGCTGCTTCACCGTAAAGGCAATGGAATCCGCGGTCAGTTCGCCATCCTGTCGACCTTTTTCGGTGATCTCATATTTATCGTCTTCCACCTGCTGCAGGTGTCCCGACGCAACCATTTCCGGAATGGCGGTGCAAACATCAAAATAGCTCAGACAATCATCCTGATAACACAGCTCATAAATCTCCTGGGTGGACATTGGGTAGCTGGATCGTGCCGTTACAAAAAGAATCAGCACCTTTACATCCATCATATCGTGGATAAACCCAAGTCTTTGCATAAAATCCCTCCTGTCGCCAACGCAAATGCTTTCCGTTCCTGTTTTCTTGCTTTGAGTATACCAAAAAACAAGCACAATTGCAAGGCACTGGACATAATTTGGTACGAAAGGGTGATGAATATGAACGATACGATCCTTTACTGCGCCGGCAATACCTCTGCCATGGCCTTTGCCGTTGACGCTTTGCACCGCCAAAACATCTCCGTTGTCAGCGCACCCGCCCCGGATGTTACACACCTTTTGCTCCCGATTCCCAGCTTTGAAGCAGATGGCAGGATCCGGGGCGGCGGCATTTTGGAACATATCCTGGCAAAGCTTCCAGAGCATGTCTGCATTGTCGGCGGACATCTAGACCATGCCGCCTTAAAAGGCTATCCCAAAATCGACCTGCTGCACGATTCGGAGTATTTGGCCAAAAACGCCGCCATCACCGCTGACTGTGCCATCCGTATCGCTGCCAACCGTTTGCCTGTTGCCTTTCAGGGATGTCCCATTCTGATTTTGGGATGGGGTCGCATTGGAAAGTGTCTTGCCAATCTTCTGAAGGCTTTGGGCGCAGAGGTAACTGTGGCCGCCCGAAAGCCGGGCGACCAGGCCATACTCCGGGCTTTGGGGTTTGGCGCTGCCGACCCTAACAAGTTAGAACCCATTTTGCGTCGTTTCCGGGTTTTGTTTAACACCATCCCCTACCCCATTCTCAGCGAAACCCAGGTGTTCCACTGCCGTCCCGATTGTATCAAAATCGAGTTGGCCTCCATACGGGGAATTGCCGGTTCTCAGGTGATCCCTGCCAACGGTCTCCCGGGAAAAACCGTACCGGAAACCTCCGGTACACTGATCGCTGACAGCATCATCCGCATTCTTTCCAACAAGGAGGCAGTCTCATGAACATCGGCTTCGCCCTATGCGGTTCCTTTTGCACCTACGCGGAAGTTTTCCCCATCATGAAGCAATTAAAAAAATCTTATGATCTTCTTCCCATTTTCTCCGGTGTATCCTACAGCACCGACAGCCGTTTTGGCACCGCTCAGGAAAACATCCGCGCTGTCACCGAGATCTGCGGCAAGGAACCGCTGCACACCATTGCTCAGGTAGAGCCTATTGGTCCAAAAAAATTACTGGATGCCCTGATTATCGCCCCCTGCACCGGAAACACCCTGGCAAAACTGGCTCACAGCATTGCCGACACCTCTGTAACCATGGCCGCCAAAAGCCATTTGCGCAACGGGCGGCCGGTGATTGTGGCGGTTTCCACCAACGACGCTTTGGCAGGTGCTGCCGAAAACATCGGCAAGCTTCTTGGACGGAAAAACTATTATTTCGTGCCGTTCCGACAGGACGATGCCATCGGCAAACCCACCAGCATGGTGGCAGAGTTTTCGAAAATACCAGAAGCCTTGGAGGCCGCCCTGATGGGTAAACAGCTGCAGCCCATGCTTTTAATCGGGGAGAAAAACAGTTGACAACCCCCAAAAATCGGGCTATAATACATAAGCTTGCTAGTGTAGCACAGTCGGTAGTGCATCTCACTCGTAATGAGAAGGTCGCCTGTTCGAGTCAGGTCACTAGCTCCAAACAAACGCCTATCCCATTTGGGGTGGGCGTTTGTTTATAGATGTGGACTGACTCGAACTCATAATGCGGCGCGGATGAGCGCCGCCGGCGACGGCTGGACGGAGCCGAACCTCTATTTGCGTAGCAAATGCAAACGAGTCAGGTCACTAGATATAAACAAAAAGCATCCCCTATGGGGGTTCTTTTTATTGTATAAAAACCGGAGGTGCGTAACGCACCTCCGGTTCGCTGTTTACTTACAGATATTCCGTTTTCGCATCATTTGCCGGATCGAAAGCAGATCCTCAAAAGCATCTGGCCGTTTGGCCACATCCCGCAAAAGGGCGGACGGGTGATAGGTGGCTGTCATCCAAATGCCGTCCTTTTCCACCCACTGGCCGTGTTCCCGGGTGATCCGGTAGTCAGGCCGGATCAGTTTTGTGGCTGCAATTCTGCCCAAACATACGATAATTTTCGGTTGGATCAGCTCGATCTGTTTGCGCAGAAAACCGATACAAGCTTCCTGTTCCCCATCCTGAGGATCCCGATTCCTGGGCGGGCGGCATTTTACAATATTGCCGATGTAGCAGATGCTTCTGTCCAGATCAATGATAGAAAGCATATCGTCCAGCAACTTTCCGGCCGGGCCTACGAAGGGTTCTCCCTGCAGATCCTCCTGTTCCCCGGGACCTTCTCCCACAAACAGGATATCCGCTGTACGGTTGCCTACACCAAACACTACGTTGGTTCGGGTTTTACACAGTTCGCAGCCGGTGCAACTCTGACAGCTTTGTTCCAATTCTTCCCAAGACTGCATCAGCGTGCCCTCCGTCGATTCTTTCTTCTGCGCCGGCGCATATTTTTAACCTTGATTCTCCGAATGATCTTGGGTGCGGCAGAAAACAGCATCACAACCACAGCCACACCAGCGATTCCGCAAACCACGAACAGCAGTATTTTCCAACTTCCCCGGCCGTCCATTTCCGAGGGCCGCTTAGGCATCACCAAAGTGGTTTCTACCTCCACAGAATTGGCTGTAATCAGGTTTGTCTGTCCTACGCAGATGTCCCCATGCCAAATCTGTACTGCACCCGCTTCCGTGCCGACTTCTACGGGAGCTGTCAGATTATCGGAGACAAATTCCCACCGAAGGGTGTACAAATCGATATCTGCCGGCAACACCGTAAGTACCGAACGCTCCGGCTGCACCGCCACATGGTTTGCACCATTGGTCACTTCCAGTTGGGTAACGATCTGTCCCTTCGCGGCCAGCTGATACAGCGCATACCCGTCAAAGACATAGTCCAAGATCTCCGACATTTCTTCAAAGCTGCCAAAGCGCAAAACCACCTGCTTATCTTCCGAGTATGTCGGCTCTGCGCCCATCAGTACGCAAACCAGTTCCATACCACTTGCTTCCGCCGTGATGGCAATGCAACGACCTGCCGCATCGGTAGAACCGGTTCTGCCGCCGGTGACCCGTTGGTCATAATAATCCCAGGATGTGGTCAGCATCATATTGTTGGTAGTTTTGATGGTTCGTTCCTTACTCAGGTTGGTCGCCGGAATGGTGTATTTTGCGGTGGTGAACATGGCCTCGAATCTGGGATCCTCCAGGCCGGCCAGCAGAATCCGACAAACATCCCGGGCTGTTGTATAAGTCTGCTCATCATGCAAACCGTGGACATTGGAAAAATTCGTATCCGTACAGCCAAGCTCCCGGGCTTTTTCATTCATTTTGGCAATAAAGGCTTCCTGACTTCCCGCCACATGCTGGGCAATGACCATCGCCGCATCATTGGCAGAGGCCACCATCATACAGTAAAGCAGCTGTTCCAAAGTCAGCTCCTCTCCCGCCACCAGTCCCATCCGCAACGCACCCACAGGAACCCGATTCAGGGCGCTTGTCGTGACCATTACTTTTTGGGAAATATCGGTGTTATCCAGTGCTACCAAAGCCGTCATCAGCTTGACCATGCTGGCAGGAAAGATTCGGCCGTCTGCATTCCAGGTATAGACCATCGTCCCGCTGGTTTTCTCATAAACCACCACTGCTTTTGCCGTTTCTACCAATTTCTGTTGAGATTCCAAGGCTTTGGCGGCATCTACCGTTTGACTGCCGCTGGCCACAGTGGAGTCACTCTGCAGTGCCGCTGCCGGAACACCAACGCACTGCATTAGCAGCCATATTATGCACATAACAGAAAGACAGGCTTTCCTCATTCGTTTCATGGATCTACCTCTGTTCATGGCAGGAAATGACATCCCGCCTGTTCTGTTTTTATTATAACACAATCTTCTGCCGCTTTCCACCCCCTATTACAACAAAATATCCGGCTGGCCTCTGTTTTTTACAGCTGAGTACTTGTTCCTTAACGAATATTCGTGTATAATAAGAAAAATGTTGCCGCGTTGGGAAAGGAGTCGCTTTATGAAGAAGCACAGGGAAATCTGTCTGCTGATCCTTTTGGCTTTCGCCGGCTGTGCTTTCTTACTGGGATTCTTTGTTCTGCATAACCGCAAAGCATCTGTCAGCTACGCGGATAGCATCTCTCCAGGTGCCGATATCATCCATGCAGAGCCGGCGGTCATCGCCCCCACCGGAAAGCTTATCAACATCAACACCGCCACCGCTGCACAGCTGCAGACTCTGCCCGGCATTGGCCCGGGACTGGCACAACGGATCCTGGATTACCGAAAGGAACACGGTCCTTTTGCCGCTGTAGCAGAGTTGTCAAAAATACCCGGTATTGGCATCAATCGTTTGGAAGATCTTTTAGGACACATCACAACGGGAGGATAATCTATGAAAATTTTGGTAGTAGACGATGAAGAATTGTTGGTAAAAGGTATCCGCTTTAACCTGCAAAACGAAGGCTATGAGGTTATCACCGGAAGCAACGGTCTGGAAGCCATCCAAATGGTGCAAAACGAACACCCCGACCTTGTGGTTTTGGATGTGATGATGCCGGAAATGGACGGTCTCGCCGCCTGCAGTAACATCCGCACTTTTTCTGATGTCCCCATCATTCTGCTCACCGCCAAAGCAGACGACATAGACAAGCTGATGGGCTTTGACTGCGGTGCTGATGATTATCTTACCAAGCCTTTTAATATCTTGGAGCTGAAAGCCCGGATTCGGGCCTTGCTGCGTCGTGTCGGCACCCCGGACACAACCCAAACCGGCAATCATTTAACCATCGGCTCTATCTCTTTGGATCTGGATGCCCGCAACGCCTATCGGGCTGACGAGCTTGTGGATTTGACTGCCAAAGAATTTGATGTCGTTGAATTTCTCATGCGAAACGCCAACCGGGTCTATTCCCGGGAAGCACTTTTGGACACCATTTGGGCCTACGAATACCGCAGCGACATCCGCACCGTGGATGTTCACATCCGCCGTCTGCGGGAAAAACTGGAAGAAAATCCGGCAGAACCAGCCTACATTATGACGAAATGGGGTGTTGGCTATTACTTCCGAAAGTAAAAGTACCTCTGTCCGACGCCACGGAAAAAGTCAGTTCCGTTACGCCTCTATTTATGTCCTGATTACTTTTGTGGCATTGATTTTTCTGAATATTTACTGTGCCAAAACCAGTCAGACTTTATTTTACCAAAGCAAAAAAGCCGCCATGCTGGAACGCTGCCAGGTAACAGCCTCCGAAATTGCCGAGCTTGAGGTATTAAGCCACGCTACCGTTTCTGAGGCCATTTCTCAGATGCACACTTTGAAGGTAAATCGGCTAATCATTACCAATCAATCCGGTGTGGCTGTCTATGATTCCGCCGAGCAAAATTCAACCCGGGGTGAGTATGTTCTGTTTCCGGAAATCGTTACCGCAGCCTCGGGAAATAATGTTTTCTCCTGGAACTATCGGGCAGGAACCATGCTCTCCCGGGCCGCTGTGCCGGTATACGCTTACGGTACCATGATCGGCTGTGTCTATATGACAGAGTACGACATTTCCCAAGGTGCACTGCTGCAATCCCTGTTGCAAAACATTTTTTCCATTACCCTTGTTTTGGAAATTATTGTTGTTATTTTCTCTTTGTTCTTTGCTCTGGCATTTTCCAAGCGGATGCAGAAGATTCAAACCTCTATGCGTATCATCCGGGAAGGCAACTATTCCCACAAAGTCACTTTGAACGGTCGTGATGAGCTGACCTTCCTGGCCACAGAGATCAACAACCTGACCGACCGGCTTCAAGTTGCCGAAGCAGAACGCAGGCAGTTTGTTTCCGACGCTTCCCACGAACTAAAGACTCCCTTAGCCTCCATCAAGTTACTCTCCGACTCTATTTTGCAAAACGAAATGGACATGGAAACGACCCGGGAATTTGTAGGTGACATCGGCAATGAAGCAGACCGGTTAAACCGCATGACCCAGGAGCTTCTTTCTCTGTCTCGGATCGACGCTGCTTTGGAGCAGGAACGGGAGATCCTTAATATCGCCCCCACCGTCCGCCGGGTCGTCCGTATGCTCTCCGGAATTGCCCAAAAGGCCGACATCACCATAGAACTGACCCTGGAAGAAAATTGTCCCATTCTGATCGTGGAGGATGATCTGTACCAAATTGCTTTCAACCTGGTTGAAAACGGAATTAAGTACAACCTCCCCGGCGGAAAACTTACCGTATCCCTGCACCGCTGTGAGGACAATGCTCTTTTGCAATTTTCCGACACCGGCGTTGGTATCCCAGAAGATGCCATCAGCCACATTTTTGAACGATTTTACCGGGTGGACAAGGCCCGCTCCCGAAAGACCGGCGGCAGCGGCTTAGGTCTTGCCATCGTTCGCAGCATGGTAGAGCGAAACCAGGGTCAGATTCAGGTAGAAAGCACCGTAGGACAAGGCTCTGTCTTTACCGTTTCTTTCCCCATCTTTGATACAGAGGAGGTGTCCGAATGAAACGATTTCTTTGCAGTCTGCTTTGTCTGCTCCTTTGTTTCAGTCTGTTCGGTTGTCAAAAGAAAGAAACGATGCCGATTTTGGAGCCTGTAGAATTTTTCTACCTCCAAAACACTTTCTCTTACACAGATGCCGAAACCATCATCGGCAGCGAACCCCGGGAGGCCGCCGGGCACAGAGAGGACCTTCCCTATTTGCTGGAGCTATATTTCCGTGGCCCGCAAAACGACGCTCTGGCACAACCGTTTCCTGACGGTTGTAATTTGGTATCCTCCTCCACAAGAAACAGCAAAACCATAACCGTGGTCATCACTGACTCTTTTTCCACTTTGACCGGCATGGACCTGTCCATCGCCTGCGTTTGCCTGGCAAAAACAGTATCGGGCATCACAGGTTATCCGACAGTTATTATCCGGACAGAAACAAAGCTTTTGGACGGAAAGAGAAGCATTACCGTTCGGGATGGAAAGCCTGTGCTTTTTGACGATTATATTGCCCCCACCACAACAGAATGAAAACAGGAGAAATTGGTTATGAAATTTATATCCTGGAATGTCAACGGACTTCGGGCCTGTGTGCAAAAAGGTTTTCTGGCGTTCTTCCAAGAGTCTGATGCTGACTTTTTCTGTCTGCAGGAAACCAAACTTCAGGAAGGGCAAATTCAGCTGGATCTGCCCGGCTATGAGCAGTATTGGAGCTATGCAGAAAAGAAAGGTTATTCCGGCACTGCGATTTTCGCCAAAGCCACTCCCCTTTCTGTCATCTATGGATTGGGCATCCCGGAGCTGGACACAGAAGGTCGGCTCATCACCCTGGAATACCCGAATTTTTACCTGATTACCTGCTATACCCCCAATGCTCAACAGGAATTGGCGCGGCTTGACCATCGGCTCAAATGGGAAAAAGCCTTCCGTGACTATGTCTGCAAACTGGACGAAAGCAAGCCGGTTATCCTCTGCGGCGATTTGAATGTGGCCCATCAGGAGATTGATCTGAAAAATCCCGCCTCCAACCGGGGCAGCGCCGGTTTTTCCGATGAAGAACGGGCCTGTTTCTCGCAGCTGCTGGAAAGCGGCTTTACCGACACCTTCCGTTACCAAAACCCCAACGCCACCGGTATGTACAGCTGGTGGAGCTACCGATTCCGGGCAAGAGAAAACAATGCCGGCTGGCGAATCGATTATTTTGTGGTATCTGACCGTCTTCGGGATCAAATTGCCGAAACAGCCATCTATTCTCAGGTCACCGGCTCTGACCATTGCCCTGTAGGTTTGGAATTAAACATTTAAAAAAACGACCTGTGCTTGCCATAGCACAGGTCGTTTTTATGCGTAAAGATTCTCCGGTAAACACTAACATTGGACGATTTTTCTATTAACACCCCAGGATTCTGTATATCAAACCTTTTATCCGCTTTCCTGCTCGGAAATCACCAACCCGGGAAC
>JAGBTV010000013.1 GCA_017631155.1 Oscillospiraceae bacterium
GCTCGGGAGCTTCTTCCAGCTCGGGAGCTTCTTCCGGCTCAGGAACCTCTTCCACCTTAGCGATTTCTTCCGGTTCAGGAGTTTCTTCCGGCTCGTTTTCCTGCTTCTGAAGATTATTCAGTTCCAAAGAAGCCTGTACATCTTCTGCCAAATAATCGTCATCGGGCAGATCGTCAATCACTGCTTCTTCAGCGGCAGCCACCTCCTGCACAGGAGGCACAGGGACGATAGGAACATCGTTGACACTGTTGCGCTGCATATAGCTGACCAGGGCTTTACCCATTTTCAGGGGATCGTCCCAGCGGTTCTCCGGGTTGGGATCGCAGGCTTTGAGAATGATCTCGGCCATTTCCGGATCTGCGTACATGGGAGGCGGCAGGGGATCGGCCGGTGCAGTTTCTTCAAAGGGCAGCTGGCCGTTGTTGTAAGCCTGATACAGAATCAAACCGGCAGCGTAGATGTCTACGGTGGTGTTCAAGCAGCAGTAAGCATCTGCGATTTCCGGGGGCGTATAGGCGCTGCGGTAACGATCGGGCAGAGAGGCGTGCTGCAGGGAATCCAAAGCAGCAAAGCCCAAATCACCGATGCGGTAGCTTTGATCTTCACCGACAAAAACATTACCCGGTCTCAGATTGGTGTACAGATATCCGCACCGGCGGCAGACTGCCAAAGCGGCGCACAGATCCAGACCCAGGTTCACAGCAGCCAAATGGGTCATAGTTTCCCGGCGGAAATGGCGATCCAAGCTGCGGCGGTAGTCACTGAGCAGATAGACATTGTAGCCGGTGTCTGTTTCCATAGGCTCGATCTGCCAACCGTTGTAGGGCAGGAAACCTTCCAGCTTGGACAGATGCTGCAGAATTTCGGCTTCTTTTACCACACCCTCAGCCAGTTCCCGGAAATAGTCCTGGGCGGCTGCCGGAGAGGAAAAAGCACCTGCAAGCAGCAGGGCATCCAAACTTCGCTGTGAAGCGGGAATGGAAACAATCTTGACTATGTATTTGCTGTCAGAATCTTTCTGCATGGCGGGATAGCATCTCACACCGTGGTGCTCACTGATGGGCTGACCCATAACAAAATGATCCAAAAGAGGGGATACCAGCTTTGGCTCTGACAAATCCATCGCCTCCTTTTTATATGTTGCTTATATGATAAAATATATTTCATAAAAAAGCAACCAAAATTGCGGGGAAAGGAGAGAATTTAATTTTTCCCCTGGAAACAAATGTAGAATGATTTTGTGTACTTGCATAATTTCGCGCATTATGTTATAATACAAAAAATTGTAGGCGCGGGAAGCCGCGCTGACTAGGAGGTTTGATTTCATGAGTAAGGTAATCTGCGATGTTTGCGGAACCACATTCCCGGAAACCGCAAACCAATGCCCCATTTGCGGCAGCGCCAAAAATGCTTCCGCACAAACCGCGGCAGAGGGCGGTGTCCAGGCGGAAGCCGGCTCCACCAATTCCTATGTCAGCGGTGGACGGTTCTCCAAGAGCAATGTCCGTAAGCGTAACAAAACCGGTCAGCCTATGCAGCGGACTGCAAAAAAAGACAATGACGGGGGAGGCTCCAATAAGGGTCTGGTGATTGTTGTGATTGTGCTGCTGCTGGCCATCATTGCTGTGGTTGCCTACTTGGCCATCACCTTGTTTGGCTCCGACAAGAAGCCTGACGAAGGCAATAAAACACCCTCTGTGCAGACAACCGTCCAAACTCAGCCGAAAGAAGAGGATCCCACAGAGTCGCAGACTCAGCCCACCGGCATCGCCTGCACAGACATTGTCCTGTCCAGCACCATTATTGAGTTTACGGACGCAGAAAGAAGCCAGCTTCTGTCTGTGAATCTGACGCCTTCCAATACTACCGATAAAGTGACCTTCACTTCTTTGAACACAGCGGTGGCTACCGTTACAGACGGTGGCTTGGTTACTCCTGTGGGTATCGGTGATACCACGATTCTGATTACCTGCGGCAATGTCACCAAGGAATGCCGTGTGTTCTGCAACTTTGGGAACACAAGCACCGAGCCTGATCCTACTACACCTACAGAGCCTGATGTCACCCCTGATCCCGGTGCTTTCGAGATGACCATGAATACCAAGTACTTCACCCATGATGGCATTGGCGATGTGACTCTGACAGTGGGTAAGACCTGGAGAATGTACGCAACCATGAATGTGGAAGCCAGCAAGGTTGTCTGGACCTCTGACGATGAAGCCTATGTTACTATCAAAGACGGTGTTGTGACTACGGTAGCATCTACCGAGAGCCTGGCCAAGAAGTATGTTCTGGTTCACGCAGAATACGGTGGTGTGAAGTATTCCTGCCGCATCCGTGTCAATAGCGGCACATCCACCACACCCACCACACCCCCTGCAACTGAGCCGACAACTCCTCCGGTCAACCCCGGTGCTTTTGAGATGACCTTCAATACAGTGTTCTTTACTCCCAATGGTGAAGGTGAGGTTTCTCTGAATCCTGGTGATAGCTGGAAGGTGTATAAGACTATCTCGGTTTCTCCGGAACAGGCATCCTGGGTTAGCGAAAATCCTGATGTCTGCACAGTTGCCAACGGTGTTGTAACTGCTGTAGCAACGGGTAAAACGATGGTACATGTGGAATACAACGGAGTAAGATACTCCTGCGTGATTCATGTTAGATAAAACAATTTGCTACATAACAAATCGGCAGCACGGTTTCGTGCTGCCGATTTTCCATGTGTCTGGAAATTGATAAATTGCCATTTATCGGGCAGTTTGTTAGAACTTGCGGCGCAGCCACTCAAGGCCCCCTCTGACGAGGGGGCTGGCAAAAATCGGCTCTTCGGAACCGATTTTTGACTGGGGGAGAGAAAATACTGCCTTTTCAGGTTGTTTTTCGTATTTCTCTCCCTCAGTCAAATTGCCTAATTTCGGCAATTTGAC
>JAGBTV010000102.1 GCA_017631155.1 Oscillospiraceae bacterium
CAAGACCGAGACTACTTATGACGAGTTGTCTCCCGCTATTATTCGGGATACCTCCAAGTGCATTCTGTGCGGCCGCTGTGTTGCCCGTTGCAAGAATGCGCACGGCGAGGACATGGGCATTCTGGGCTTTGAGAACCGTGGTTTTAACACCATCGTTGCCCCTGCCGAGAACCGCTCTTTCCTGAACTCCCCCTGCATTCAGTGTGGCCAGTGTGTCAGCGTTTGCCCCACCGGTGCGCTGATGGAAAGGGGCGAAATTGGTAAGGTTGACGCAGCTTTCAAGGCTGGCAAGCATGTTGTGGTGCAGACTGCGCCTGCTGTCCGTGCTGCTTTGGGTGAAGAGTTCGGTATGCGCGTTGGCACTCCTGTTACCGGCAAGATGGTTGCCGCTCTGAAGCGTCTTGGCTTCCACAAGGTCTATGATACCAACTTCGCTGCTGATCTGACCATTATGGAGGAAGGCACCGAACTGCTGGGCCGTATTCAGAACGGCGGTGTTCTGCCGATGATCACTTCCTGCTCTCCCGGCTGGATCAACTATGCTGAGTATAACTATGGCGATCTGCTTGGTCACCTGTCTTCCTGCAAATCTCCTCACCAGATGCAGGGTGCGGTTATCAAGTCTTACTATGCTGAAAAGAATGGCATTGACCCCAAGGACATCTTTGTTGTTTCCATCATGCCTTGTACTGCCAAGAAGGATGAGAAGGCTCGTGATCAGTTGAAGGTCAACGGCCTTGCTGATGTGGATGCAGTTCTGACCACTCGGGAACTGGCCAAAATGATCAAGCGTGCTGGCATTCTGTTCACCCGTCTGCCTGACGAAGAGTACGATCAGGATCTGATGGGCGAGTACACCGGCGCAGGTGTTATCTTTGGTGTCACCGGCGGTGTTATGGAAGCTGCTCTGCGTACTGTTTATTTTGTGCTGACCGGCAAGGAGCATGAGGCTATCAAGTTCGAGGCCGTCCGTGGCTTTGAAGGTGTCCGCGAGGCGTCTCTGGACTTGGGCGGTATGACTGTCAATGTTGCTATTGCTCACGGTATGAAAAATGCCAAGGTGCTGCTGGACGAGATCCGCGAGGGCAAGTCCAAGTACCACTTCATCGAGATCATGGGTTGCCCCGGCGGTTGCATCGCAGGTGGCGGTCAGCCCATTGTCCGTTCCTGCTTCCTGCCTAACGAAGATGATGATATTCAGGACACCTTCCGCGCAAAGCGGGCGGCCGCCCTGTACTCCGAGGACGAGCGTCAGCAGCTGCGCCAGTCCCATAAGAATACTCAGGTACAGAAACTGTACGATGAGTTCCTGGGTAAGCCTAACTCTCACAAGGCTCACGAGCTGCTGCACACTACTTATCAGGCAAGAGTTGGTTACAAGTAATCGGCAACAAAACCGGCTGCGGTTATCGGTGGATCTTTTGCCCCAGTCTATCAGCTTAGAAAATGCGAAATACACAAAGTATGTCTGCATTTTCTAAGCTTCATTCCGGAACAAAATCTCTCACCGATAAAACTTGCCGGTTTGTCACCGATTACTTGACGACTAACTTTCTGCGGTGCTATCCGTTAACCCCCTTGATGGTAATAGCACACCTTCCTTCTGGGGGTCCCGGATTTGCCCAATCCCCGGGACCCCCGTTCTTCCTTTTTACAGAAAGTGAGCATTGAATATGAATGTATATGAAGTTGGCAGGCTGACAAAAATGCTTGCTGAAAATGACTATCCCGGCCGTGGTATTGTGCTGGGCATGACACCGGACGGAAAGAAGTCCGTTGCAATCTATTTTATTATGGGTCGTAGCGTTAACAGCCGTAACCGTGTCTTTGTAGAAGAACCGGATGGTATCCGCACCCAAGCCCACGATCCCAAGCTGATGCAGGATCCCCATCTCATCATTTATCACCCCGTACGGGAAACCGGTAGTGGCCTGATTGTCACCAATGGTGACCAGACTGATACTATCCGGGATTTTCTGGGAAGAGGTGAAAGCTGGGAAGCAGCACTGCGTACCCGCTGCTTTGAAGATGATGGCCCCAACTGGACTCCCAGAATTTCCGGATTACTTGCCAAGGATGGCAGCTATAAGATGTCCATTTTAAAGGCTTCCGACGCTTATGGTACCGGTTGTGTCCGTAATTTCTATGAGTATCCTGCCGTTCCCGGTTTGGGTCATTTCCTTCACACCTATGTGGGCAATGGTACTCCGGTCATTCCCTCTTTTGTGGGTGAACCGGAACGGGTATCCATTGCTAACGAGATCGATCTGTTTGCAGAAATTTTGTGGGATCAATTAAACAGTGAAAATAAGATCTCCCTGTTCGTGCGTTATACCGATCTTGCCACCGGCGAGTACGAGCAACGGATCTTCAATAAAAACGAGTAAGGGAGTATAGCAATATGAAAGAATTTGAACTGAAATATGGTTGCAACCCCAACCAAAAACCTGCGCATCTGGATTTGTTGGACGGCGGTGATCTGCCTTTTGAAATCCTGAATGGTCGTCCCGGTTATATCAACTTTATGGATGCCCTGAACTCCTGGCAGCTTGTGAAGGAACTGAAGGCAGCCACCGGTATGCCCTGTGCGACTTCCTTCAAGCATGTTTCTCCCACCTCTGCCGCTGTTGGCAAGGTGCTGCCCATCGAGCTGAAGAAGGCATGCTTCGTAGAAGATGTGGCTGCTCTGGATGAGAATCCTTTGGCCTGCGCTTATGTTCGTGCCCGTGGTACCGACCGTATGTGCTCCTTTGGCGACTGGGTCGCACTAAGCGATGTCTGCGATGAGCTGACCGCATCTTTGATCGCTCCCGAGGTTTCCGATGGTGTGATCGCACCCGGCTATACTGAAAAGGCGCTGGAAATCTTGAAGGCCAAGCGCAAGGGCAGCTACAATGTGGTCCGGATTGATCCCGACTATGTGCCCAAGGAGCAGGAAATCAAGGAAGTCTTCGGCATTGCATTCCACCAGGGTCGTAATAATTTCAAGATCGACGAGGCGCTGCTGAGCAATATTGTTACTGAAAACAAGGAACTGCCTGCCGATGCAAAGATTGACCTGATCGTATCTCTGATCACCTTGAAGTACACCCAGTCCAATTCCGTCTGCTTTGCATACGACGGTCAGGCGATTGGCGTCGGTGCCGGTCAGCAGAGCCGTATCCACTGCACCCGCCTGGCAGGTACCAAGGCTGACACTTGGTTCCTGCGTCAGCATCCCAAGACTCTGGGGCTGAAGTTCCGTGCAGATCTGGGTCGTGCTAACCGTGACAATGTGATCGACGGCTACATCAACGGTAACGAAGAGGATGTCTGCGCTGATGGTATTTGGCAGAATTATTTTACTGAGCAGCCTGAGCGTTTGACCGAAGGCGACAAAAAGGCATGGCTGGCATCCCGTCGCAATGTGGCGCTGGGCAGCGATGCGTTCTTCCCCTTCAGTGACAACATTAAGCGTGCTTTTGCCTCCGGTGTTAAGTACATCGCAGAGCCCGGTGGCTCTATCCGCGATGATCTGGTCATCGAAGAGTGCAACAAGAAGGGCATGGTCATGGCCTTTACCGGCATGCGCCTGTTCCATCACTAATCCCGGCGGTTCTTTTGGTTCAACTGTGCAGATTGGGGAACTTGAAATACACAAAGTATGTCTGCGTTCCCCAATCTTTCATTTGAACCAAAATTCCTTGCCGGTCACAATTAACCTGACATTAAGCCCACAGCTGCGTGAAAGGTGCGAATACAGTATTTTGCTTCATGGAGTTTCTATGAGGTTTACTGCAGCTGCACCTTTTAACCGGTGTAGCTGCATTTTGTTTGGGAGGAAACTATGGAAACAAGAGTTGCTGTTATGAGTATTATCGTTGAGGATCCGGATTCTGTGGAACCCCTCAACACCATTTTGCATGAAAATGGAAAATATATCATTGGTAGAATGGGCATTCCCTATCACAAGCGGAAGATCTGCATTATTTCCATTGCTTTGGATGCGCCCCAGAATACGATCTCTGCTCTGGCAGGAATGATCGGAAACTTGAAAGGAATCAGCGTAAAAACCGCCTATTCCAGCGTTATCAGCAAAGATTAAACATACAGAAAGAGGTATATTATGCGTAAGAAGGTTCTATGGATTACTGAGACAGCAGTTATGCTGGCATTATTGGTCACTTTGCAGGCACTGACCAAGCCTATGGGGCAGTTGGTTACCGGTTCCTGTGTCAATGCGGTTCTGGCGATTGCCGTCTTGCTGGTAGGTATGAGCAGCGGTATTACAATCGCACTGATCAGCCCTGTGTGTGCATATCTGTTTGGCATTGCACCGAACTTTGTAACAGTGCTGCCTATTATGATCGGCAATGTGTGCTTTGTGGTACTGCTGCGACTGATCGCAGGAAAGACCCACAAGCCTATTTGGCGGCAACCGGTAGCATTGGCAGTTGCAGCTGGTGTTAAGTTCGGTGTACTGTACCTGTTGGTCGTTAAAGTCATTTGTGGTATTGCTTCCGGCGCTCTGCTGGGCAAGAAACTGGGGGAGATCGTTGTGTTGGCACCCCCTATGTTGAAGATGCTGCCTACCATGTTTGCTTGGCCCCAATTGTTTACCGCCCTGATCGGTGGAGCGGTAGCCCTATTGATCACCCCCGTACTGCGTAAAGCGCTGCACAGATAATTTAACAAGCCTTCAAGCCTCCGGATTCTTCCGGAGGCTTTCTTTTTTGCTCTGAGGTGGCGCTTAGAAGCACCACCTCACAAATATTTTCTTCCGGAGGGTTTACAAAACGGGGGTCTAATTTCCGAATAAGTGAAGGGGTTCTTCTCCGGACAGCCGAAAGTCGATTTTCGACAGGAGGTGATGGTTACAAGCACCACCTTCAAAAAATTTTGGTCGGAGGGTTGTCTTTAGGGGGTCTAAATGTCCGGATATATAGAAGGACTTTTCCTTCGGCAATTTAATATTCCGAAATCTCAGCGGCGAGGGTTTACAAATCGACCCCTGAATGTCGGAATTAGTGAAGAGATTTTTTCTTCACATCACAACTGAATAGCCGTTACCGAGAAGGGTACGACCGCCATGACACCGTGAAGGGCACACGGGAGAGCGTGAATACGCCGGTGAAGAAGCACGGGCAGGAGCAATATCGGAAGTGCGGTGTGAAAGAAAATCAAGAGGTGATAACCATACCAAGACTATCCAAGAAAGCGAAGCGGGAGTGGAGTTTGTTCTTAGATCCACGCACCGGACGGCGAGATGACTTCAACCGCATGATCCGGGCATCGGATCGGTGTCGACAATTGTTTCCGGAAGCCAAAGCGTGGGCGGAAATTTTGTGGAAAATGG